>DASWKS010000093.1:0-5795 GCA_036396495.1 Gemmatimonadales bacterium | reverse complement strand
CGGTCGAAGTCGGTCGAAGGAAGTCGAAGGAGTCGAAGGAGGCGAGGCCGCTTCTAATGCCAGGTCAGGCCGACGGCGAACTGCACGATGGCGCTGGCGTTGCCGTAAGAGAGAGTGGCGTCGAGGTCATCGTCCTCCTTGACCCAAAACATCGACTCGAATCCCACCAGCACCTTCCGGCTGGGCGTGCCCCCCAGCTTGAGATGGCCGGAGAAGCCTCCGCCCGGCTCGTTGGGGCAATCTCCGCAGCTGAGGTTGCCGAAGCCGAGGCCGAAGCCGATCCAGAACCCTTTCCGCTCGTTGGTCGATTGGGCACTCGAGCTTGATACCGCCAGCAGCGCGAGGATGGCGGCAGTGGGGGTCCAGCGCGGGATCCGCGACATGAGGCCTCCAGAAGGATCATGTGACCGAAACGGTGCTCAAAGCTTCGTCCAAGCGAGAAGGGACGCAAGAGGGTGGAGCGCCGCGGCAGCTCGGTTCATGCTCCAGTACCACTCTTCGGGAGACGCATTCCGGTTGGGCCGATAGGGTATTATTCAGCCTCTCTCAACCACGAGCCGGGCACTATGGGCAAGCACGATCGGAAGTCCTTCCGCGGCAAGCTGCTGCGCGGGACCTATGGCAAGCGACGTCCCCACAAGAACAAGAAGAAGACGGTATCGACCAAGCAGGCCCAGGGATAAGGAGCCGGCGTGAATCCCAGGCGGATCGGTTGGGCCGGCCTCGTGGCCCTGTTGCTGGTAGGCTGCCGCCCGGAAGCGGGCGGGGCCGGTGCGGCCGAGACCATCCACCCGGACTCATTGCTCGCGAAGATCCGGGTGCTCGCCTCCGACGAATTCGAAGGCCGGGGGCCGGGGACACCGGGTGAAGAGAAGACGGTGCAGTACCTGACCCGGCAGTTCCAGCAGCTGGGGCTGACGCCGGGGAATCCCGACGGCTCCTGGACCCAGCAGGTGGGCATGGTGGGCATCACCACGACCCCGGAGGTGTCGTTCACCGCCCGGGGGCGGCCGGTCCCGATGCGGGTCCCGGACGACATCGTGGTCGCCACCCTGCGGCACGTCAACCAGGTGCAGATCCCGGCCTCCGACGTGGTCTTTGTGGGCTACGGCATCGAGGCGCCCGAGTACCAGTGGGATGACTGGAAAGGGGTGGATGTCCGGGGCAAGGTCGTAATCATGCTGGTGAATGATCCGCCCATCGTGTCGTCGTCCGATTCCACTCGGCTGGACGACGCCGTGTTCCGCGGCAAGGCCATGACCTATTACGGCCGCTGGACCTACAAGTACGAAACGGCCAGCGCCCGCGGCGCGGCCGCGGCCATCATCGTCCACGAGGAGGGTCCGGCCGGGTATCCCTACGCCGTGGTGGTGGGCAGCCGGGGCCGCGAGAACATCGACATCGCCCGGGCCGACAGCAACCGGGGCCGGGTCCCCATCGAAGGCTGGATTCATCTCGACCGGGCCAGGGCGCTCTTCACCGCGGCGGGCCAGGATTTCGACGCCCTCAAACGCGCCGCGCTCACCCGCGAGTTCCGCCCCGTGCCGCTCGACGCCAAAGCCAGTATCCGGGCCAAGGTCGCGCTCCGGAGCTTCTCGTCCCAGAACGTGGTCGCGCGGCTGGAAGGGGCCGACCCGGCGGTTCGAGACGAGTACGTCATCTACAGCGCCCACTGGGATCATCTGGGGCGCGACACCACCATTGCCGGCGACCAGATCTACAACGGCGCCCTGGACAACGCGAGCGGGACGGCCGGCATGCTGGAGATCGCGCGGGCGTTCTCGAGCCTGCGCGAGAAGCCCCGGCGCTCGATCCTCTTTCTGGCGGTGACGGCCGAGGAGAAGGGCCTGTTAGGCGCCCAGTACTACGCCGAGAATCCGCTGTATCCGCTGTCCCGCACCGTGGCCGACATCAATATCGACGGGGTGAACCAGTGGGGCCGCACCAGCGACCTGACCCTGGTGGGATACGGCAACTCGACCCTCGACAGCCTGCTGGGCGAGGCGGCCGCGGGCCAGGGGCGAGTGATCAAGCCCGACGCCGAGCCCGAGAAGGGCTACTTCTACCGCTCCGACCACTTCGAGTTCGCCAAGAAGGGCGTGCCGGCCCTCTATACCCACAGCGGCATCGAGTACCTGGAGAAGCCGGCGGGCTACGGCCTGGAAAAGCGCCAGCGCTACGTCGCCGACGACTATCACAAGCCGTCCGACGAGATCAAACCCGACTGGGACCTCTCCGGGGCGGTAGAGGACCTGCGATTGTTCTTCCAGGTGGGGCTCAGCCTGGCCAACGGAACCACCTGGCCGGAATGGAAGCCGGGGACGGAGTTCAAGGCGGTGCGGGACTCGGCACTGCAGGCCAAGACGGACTGACGGACTGACGGACTGACGGACTGACGGACCGCCTACCGGGGATCGCTGATGACCGGGAGTCCTCTCTTCTGGTTGGTGCTGGCTTTGTCACTGCCCGTCAGTCCGTCGGTCCGTCTGTCCGCCCAGCAGGTGAGTGATTCCGGGTTCCGGCCTACGGTTTCCTCACCGGCGTTCGCGACCGGGCGAGGGCCGGCGGTGCTGCTGGACGAGGCGCACTTCAACTTCCACACCACCACCGGCCGCTACCTGGCCTTCGTGCGGCTGGTGGAGCACGACGGCTTCGTGGTGCGAGCCAACCACTCCCCCTTCTCAGCGGCGGCTCTCAAGGACGCTCGCATCCTGGTGATCGCGAACGCGCTGGCCGATACCGGGGAGTGGGTGCTACCCGCCCGGCCCGCGTTCACGTCCGCCGAGGTCGCCGCGGTACGGGAGTGGGTGCGGGGCGGCGGCTCGCTGCTGTTGATCGCCGACCACATGCCGTTTCCCGGCGCGGCCGAGTCACTGGCTCAGACCTTCGGCGTCGAGTTCAGCAACGGTTTTGCGATGGACTCGACGGGCCGAGAGGGGATGGCCGTGTTCCGGCGGCGCGAGGGCACCCTGGCCCCGCATCCGATCACTGACGGCCGAGCCGGGGGCGAGCGAATCGATTCGGTGCGGTCGTTCACCGGGCAGGCCTTCCGCCTGACCGGGCCGGGCACTCCTCTGCTGACCCTCGATTCGAGCTTCGTGAATTTCCTGCCGGCCCGCGCCTGGGAATTCAGCGCCGCCACCCAGCGCCATTCCGCGAAGGGCATGCTGCAGGGCGCGGCGATCGATTACGGACGAGGCCGGATGGCGGTGTTCGGGGAGGCGGCGATGTTCAGCGCCCAGTTAAGTGGTCCGCAGCGGCTTCCGATGGGGATGAACCGGCCGGACGCACCCCAAAACGCCCAGTTCGCGCTCAACGTCATGCGCTGGCTGGCGCAATAACGGTCGAAGGGGTCGAGGCAGTCGAAGAGGGTCGAAGGTGAGCCGGGGGACTGTCCCTCCTCTTCAGACACCCGGTTTCCTCGGCCCTCTCCGACCCACTGCGACCCACTGCGACTTCTATGACCACGTGAGGCGGAGCGGATGCGTATCGGGCATCCGGTGGCCTTCCCTTGATGCCCCATGCCTCACGCTGGAGGCCAAGGTAGGATCCGGTCCCTAAGGGGGATGTGAAATCGTGCGGAAGATGAACTGCAGATTCGGCGTCGTCGCCTGAAGCGCCTTTCACCAAACCTTCATCGAGTTCTCTCCGCCCGCTGCCTAGTCTGCAGGCGGAGGAAAGCGTGGGCGTTGCGGCAGCGGTTCGACCCGTCTTCGAGGCCCGGGGCCTCAGCAAAGTCTACCGGACCGGCGAGGTCGACGTGGTCGCGTTGCGCCACGTGGACCTGGAGCTTCTTCCGGGGGAGTTTGTCGTCATCCTCGGCCCATCGGGCAGCGGGAAGTCGACCCTCCTGAATATCCTGGGCGGGCTGGACATCCCGACCTCGGGCTCGGTCAATTTCCTCGACCACGACCTGACGGTGGACGACGACCGGGCTCTCACCCGCTTCCGCCGTGAGCACGTCGGCTTCGTCTTTCAGTTCTACAACCTGATTCCTTCCCTGACGGCGCTGGAGAACGTGGCGCTGGTGACCGATCTGGCCGAGGCCCCAATGGACCCGGCGGAGGCACTCCGCCTGGTGGGGCTGGGCGACCGGATCAACCACTTTCCGGCCCAGCTGTCGGGCGGGGAACAGCAGCGCGTCGCCATCGCCCGGGCGGTCGCCAAGCGCCCCGATGTGCTGCTCTGTGACGAGCCGACTGGGGCGCTCGACTACGAAACCGGCCTCCGGGTGCTGGAGGTGCTGGAGCAGGTCAATCGCGACCTCGGGACCACGGTCGCGATCATCACCCACAACGCCGCCATTGCTGCGATGGCCGACCGGGTGATTCGAATGCGGAGCGGTACCATCGTGGAGGTGAGCCGGAACCCCAGGCGGGCCGCGCCCTCGGAGATCGAATGGTGACCGGCCTGCGTCCACTGCACCGCAAGGTGGTGCGTGATCTCTGGCATCTCCGGAGTCAGATGCTGGCGGTCGCGGTCGTCATGGCCTGCGGGATCTCCATGTTCGTCGCGCTGCGAAGCATGCACCGCTGGCTGCGGGAGGCCCAGGCCGACTACTACGCGAGCTACCGGTTCGCCGACGTGTTCGCCCATGTCCGCCGCGCGCCGGCGACCCTGGCGGCAGAGATCGCCCGGCTGCCGGGTGTCACCGGCGTGCGGGTGCGGGTGGTGGCCGACGTGACGCTGGATGTGCCCGGGCTCGACGAGCCGGCCTCGGGACGTCTCATCTCCATCCCCGAACAGCGTTCGCCGATCCTGAACGACCTGCATCTCCGGCGGGGCCGCTGGATCACCGGCGCCGCCGGCGAGGTGATCGTGAGCCAGGCGTTCGCGCAAGCCAATGGGCTGGAGCTGGGCGACCGGCTGCCGGCGGTTCTCAACGGCCGCTGGCAGCGGCTCCGCATCGTGGGCCTGGCCCAGTCTCCGGAATACATCTACGAGATCCGCGGTCTGGGCGACATCTTTCCGGACGCCAGGCGGTTCGGCGTGCTCTGGATGGGCGAGCGCGCGATGGACGCAGCCTACCGGATGGAAGGGGCGTTCAACGATCTCTCGCTGACGCTTGGTGCCGACGCCGTGAGCCGCGACGTCATCGCTGCCCTCGACCGGCGGCTCGCGCCCTTTGGCAGCGCCGGAGCCTACCCGCGGGCCGATCAGCTGTCGCACCAGTTCGTGTCCAGCGAAATCGAGGAAACCAGGGTCACCAGTGTCCTGCTGCCCTCGATCTTTCTGGCCGTCACGGCATTCCTGCTGCACATGGTGCTGGCCCGGCTGGTCGCCACCCAGCGGGACCAGATCGCGGTGCTCAAGGCCTTCGGCTACGGCAACGGCACCATCGCCCTGCATTACTTCCAATTGGCCCTGGGACCGATCCTGCTCGGGACCGCGGCCGGTGTGGCTCTGGGACTCTGGTTCGCCGGCGGACTGGCCGGCGTCTACGCCCGGTTCTACCAGTTTCCCGCGGCGGTCTTCAGGCCGGACTGGGGAGTGGTCGGCGCTTCCTTCGGTGTGAGCGCGGGGGCCGCTCTGATCGGCGCAATCTCCAGCGTGGCCCGCGCGGTCCGGCTCCCTCCCGCCGAAGCCATGCGTCCCGAAGCCCCCGCCACCTTTCGGCCCGGTCCGGTGGAACGGCTGGGACTCGAGCGGCTGGCGTCGCCCGCGAGCCGGATGATCCTGCGCAACGTGGAGCGGAGGCCGCTCAAGGCTACGCTGTCGGCGTTAGGCATTGCGCTGGCCACCGCCACCGTGGTCACCGGATGGTGGATGTTCGACGCGGTCGACGTGCTGAAGGA
>DASWKS010000092.1:0-4839 GCA_036396495.1 Gemmatimonadales bacterium | reverse complement strand
ATGATCGGGGCGCTGACGTCATCCATTCGTGACACCGCGCTCCTCCCGCTGATCTGGCTCCAGCAGCGGGCCGAGGAAGGACGCACCAGCCGGGCCCGGTTCCGGGCGGCGCTGGCGGAGCGCGATTCCGCCGCCATGCGGGCCCACGAGGCTCCCGCCCTCCGGGCCGAGAACGAGCGGCTGCGGGCCCTGCTCGACATCCGGGGACGGTTCGGCAGCGGATACCTGGCGGCCGAAGTGCTGCGCCAGACGATGCCCACCGATGGTCGCACCCTGCTGCTCTCGGTCGGGGCGCGGCAGGGCGCCCGGGTCTTTCAGCCGGTGATCACGGTCGAGGGTCTGGTCGGCGTGATATCCCGGGTGGGACCCACCTCCGCGCTGGCAACCACCTGGGCCCACCCGGAATTCAGGGTGAGTGCGGTCACCGAAGACGGCTCGGTCCTCGGAATCGTGGCGCCATCCGCGAACCGGGAACCCAGCCTCACAGTGCTCGAGTTCCGCGGCGTGGCGTATCGCGATACCGTGCCGGACGGAACCCGGGTGATGACCGCGGGTCTGGGAGGGGTGTTTCCCCGTGGCATTCCCATCGGCGTGGTGCGGGGAGTGCGGCGGGAGGAGCTGGGGTGGGAACGGATCTACCTCCTGCTGCCATTCGCCAATCCGGGCCTGGCCAGTCACGTGCTGCTGGTCACGTCGGCTTCGGACACCGCGGGACCGGTGTCACTGACTGACTCGCTGCCGTGAATTCCCGACGCGGGGCGTGGCCCCTTTGGCTGATCCTCGGCCTCCTGGTCCTGCTGCATTTCTACCTGCGGCCCCGGCTTTACGCCGGACGTGGTGCTCCCGATTTCCTGCTGCTCGCCCTGCTGATCGCTTCGTTCCGTAGCCGCCCAGGCACGGCAGCCGTGGCCGGGTTTCTGGTGGGTCTGGTTGACGACGTCCTGACCCCGGCGCACTTCGGGGCGGGGATGATGGCCCATACGGTCGTGGCGTACCTGGCGGCCTGGGGCCGGTCGGTGTTCTTTGCGGATAACCTGCTGGTGAACGCCGGCCTGTTCGCGACCGGCACGCTGCTCCGGAACGTGCTGGTGCTGGTGTTCAGCGGGGGAGGGGCCGCCGCCCTGCTGGCTTCGGTGACGTTCTGGGGTGTCATGCAGTCGATCACGACCGCGCTCGCAGGCACGTTGGTAGTGCTCGGGATTCGCCACCGGGTCGACTTCCGGCTGGAAGAATGAGCTCCAACGCGGCCCAGCGGACTCGCGAGCGGGCGGATCAGTTTCGCTGGGTGCTGTTTCTGGCCTTCCTGGTGCTGTCCGGCGCCTTCTTCCGGATCCAGGTCCTGCAGGTGGAAGAATACCGGCTGCGGTCGGAGTCCAACCGGCTCCGGGCTCTGCCTCTGGCCGCTCCGCGCGGTCCGCTGCTGGACCGGAACGGTCTGGTGGTCGCCGATAACATCCCCGGCTACACCGTCAAGCTGCTGGCGCCATCGGCCGACTCCCTCCGGGCGGTGCTGAGCCGCCTGGGCGGGATCGTGGCGCTCGACAGTGGCACGGTGGAACAGGTGGTGCGCCGCTGGCGGGGGGCCCGCTATCAGCCGGCCCTGGTCTTCAACAGCATGTCGTTCGATGTGGTGGCCCGGCTGGAGGAGCATCGTCAGTCCTTGCCGGGCCTGGTCATCCAGACCGAGCCGCGGCGCTACTATCCCGCCGGCCCGGCGGTAGCGCATGTGGTCGGCTATGTGGGCGAGGTGTCGGAAGGCGACCTCGAGCGCAACCGGTACCCGGGCGCGCGACTGGGCACCATCGTAGGCCGCGAGGGACTGGAGCAACAGTACGACAGCGTCCTGCGAGGCCGGGAGGGACTCAAGTACGTCGAGGTGAACGCTCGAGGCGCGATGGTACGGGAGGAGGTGTCCACTCCGTCGATCACTCCCGAGCCGGGCCGCCCGCTCCGCATCACGCTCGATCTGCCGCTGCAGCTCTATATCGACTCGCTGTGGACCGACTCGCTGCGGCAGTTCCGGGGGGCCATGGTGGCCATGACGCCGGAGGGAGAGATCCTGGCGCTCTACTCCTGGCCCACCTTCGATCCCAACGATTTCGTGGGCGGCATCGCGGCCGCCAAGTACCGGGCGCTCACCTCCGACAGCTCCGGTCTGCCGCTCTATAACCGGGCCATCAAGGGCGCCTATCCTCCGGCGTCCCCCTTCAAGCTCGCCACCGCGGCGATGGCGCTCCGACGCGGGCTGGTGAACTTCTCCACTCACATGGACCAACCCTGCCGGGGGGGATACCGCTTCGGCAACCGGGTCTTCAAGTGCTGGAAGAAGGAAGGGCACGGCTCGCTCGATCTGACCGGAGCCATCACGGCCAGCTGCGACGTGTACTTCTATCAGCTGGGGCTCAAGCTGGGTCTGGAACGCATGTTGGAGGATGGAGTCGCATTCGGGTTCCGGGAACGGACCGGCATCGATGTGGGGAGTGAAACCCGGTCCTTCTATCCTCCCTCACGAGACTACTACAACAAGGCCTACGGGCCCAGGGGCTGGACCAACGCCGTGACGCTCAACCTGGCGATCGGGCAGGGAGAGAACAGTCAGACGCTGATCAACGTCATGCGCTTCTACCAGGCGCTGGCGGGGGACGGCACGGCGCATACCCCCCGGTTCGTGTCGGCGAGCGATCCCGGCCCCAAGTCGCTGGGACTCACCCCGCCGCAACTGGCTGGCCTCCGCGACGCGATGATCGCGGTGGTGCAGCGCGGGACCGCGGCCGGGTCGCGCGGGAAGGACCTGAACGTGGCCGGTAAGACGGGCACGGCGCAGAACCCGCACGGGGCCGACCACGGCTGGTTTATCGCCTTTGCTCCGGCCGACCATCCCCAGATCATCGTGGGCAGCATCATGGAGAAAGCGCTGCACGGCTCGTCGGTGGCACCCTGGGTGGTACGGGTGATTCGACGCTACCTGGAAGGCGCCGGCGCTCGACCCGACGCTCCGATCGAGATCGTGCTGCCGCAGGACTCGGCCCCGCGGGTTGAAGTGCTGCCCGATACCGCGGGGACCCGGCCGTGAGAGGGCAGTCGCTGGATCGGCCGCTGCTGCTGGAAGCGTTCCTGCTGACCGGGTTCGGCCTGCTCATGCTGTACTCGGCTGGCCAGACCGATGCGCCGACCAACGCGGTAGGGGTCTGGACCCGGCAGCTGGTATGGGCCGGCGCCGCCCTGGTCGCCGGGGCAGTAGCCTTCCGGATATCGCCCCGGATTATCGAGTGGCTGGCACCCGGCGTGTACCTGTTCTCTCTCCTGCTGCTGGTGCTCACGCTGGTCATCGGCACGGGGGCCGGTTCTGCGGCGGGGACCAAGAGCTGGATCGCCCTCGGTGGGGTACGCCTGGGACAGCCGGCCGAGCTGGCCAAGCTCGGAACCATCCTGTTTCTGGCTCACTACCTCTCCAATCTGCGTGAGCCTCCCGACAGCCTCCGCCGGCTCATCCCCGCCTGCCTGATCGCCGGGGTCCCCACCTTCCTGGTGCTGGCTCAGCCCGATCTGGGCAGTGCCATCGTCTTCGTCGGCATCCTGTTCGCCATGCTGTTCTGGGCCGGGGTCAGGCCGGCCCTGCTGCTGTTGCTCGCCTCGCCGGCCATCAGCCTGCTGCTGGCGGCCAACACGGCCCTCTGGGCCGTCTGGATGATCCTCCTCTTTGTCGTGCTGGTGGCCTGGCGGATCTACATCTCGGAAGGCGTGCTGGTCTACCTGGTGAATTCCGCCATGGGAATCGTGGCCTTCATCCTGTGGAACAAGCTCAAGCCGTACCAGCAGCGCCGCTTCCAGTCGTTCCTCAACCCCGACATCGACCCCGGGGGCGCTTCCTACCAGGCGATCCAATCCAAGGTGGCCCACGGGTCGGGTGGCCTGTTCGGCAGCGGCTACACCCAGGGCCCGCAGAAGCGGCTGGCGTTCCTCCCGGAGCAGCACACCGATTTCATCTTCCCCGTGGTGGGGGAGGAGCTGGGGTTTCTGGGGGTGACCGCAGCGCTGGGCTTGTACCTGATCTTCTTTCTCACCCTGCTCCGGATCGCCCGGCGGGCTACCGATCCCTTCGGCGGGCTCATCGTATTCGGGGTCCTGGGCCTGCTCTTCACCCACATGTGGGAGAACATCGGGATGACTGTGAATGTCATGCCCATCACCGGTATTCCGCTGCCGTTCTTCAGCTACGGAGGGTCCTTCCTGCTGACCTGCGGGGTCGCGATCGGGCTGGTGCTCCGGGTTGCCTGGGAGGCCCGGGGAGCGGGGTACCCCGACTAGGGCTAAGGTCTACGGACTATGTGCTAAGCGCTTCGGTTACTTACTCTTTAGCCATAAGTCATTAGTCCTGAAGTACTTACCATACCGTATCTAGCGCCAATCGCCCGGCGTGACCAAATTGCATGTGCTGTAGGTCACACTCCACACTTTCGCTACCCATATGGCTATCATGGCCTGGTTCAAGAAAGAACGGAAGCCAAAGCCGGCTCAGCGCGAACGTCTGGAGATCCCTCCCGACGCTTGGGAGAAGTGTCCCAAGTGCGGCCATCTGGACCTCAAAGCCAGATTCCAGAAGTCTCTCAACGTTTGTCCCGAGTGCGGTTACCATTTCCGGTTGAGCGCCGAGGAGTACATCGAGCTGCTGACCGATCCGGGGAGTTGGCGCGAGCTGTGGGGTGACCTCCGGTCGCTCGACCCGCTGGAGTTCGAGGGCTACGCCGGCCGGATCGACGCTTCGGAAGCCAAGGCCGGCAAGTCGGACGCGATTTACACTGGTGCCGGCCGGCTTGACGGGCTGCCGCTGAATCTGGG
>DASWKS010000091.1:0-3169 GCA_036396495.1 Gemmatimonadales bacterium | reverse complement strand
GCGCCGCCCGGTGTCGCCCCCCGCCCGGACGCCGGGTTCGCTCCGCGGGCAGGGGCTCACCGGTCTCGAGTTCCCGCAGGCCGCGGCTGATCGTGGAGCGCGAAATCCCCGTGGCGGTTTCCACGAGACCGATGCCGCCGTGGCCGAGCGCGGCGGCTTCACTGGCGGCCCAGATGCGCCGCGATCGCTCGGTCAACACGGGTCGGAGCGCTCGGTACGTGCGACGCAGCGCGTGCTGAGCTCCACCCCATCAATCTACAATGCGCCCGTCGTAAATCAATCAGTTATTTCTTCACAATCCCTTAGTGACGGTGGCCCACGCGGGCCGCGCCTCGGTCCCTTCATGGTGGACGGACCGGAGGACGGCCGTTCGACCGGTGGCTTGGCACTTCTGCGTAATCTGCGTACTCTGCGGATCATCATGTCAGAACCCCCGAGGTCGCAACTCGCTGCCGTGGGCCTGAGCGTCCCCCGGAAGGACGGCATCGGCAAGGCGACCGGCGGGGCGAAGTACGCCGACGACCTGACCTTCCCGGGCATGCTCTACGCCCGGACCATCCGCAGCACGATCCCCTGCGGTGAGCTCACCTCGGTCCGGCTCGACTTCGACCCCACCGGCTTCACGATCGTCGATCACCGCGACATCCCGGGAGAGAATGCCGTGGCACTGCTGGTGAACGACCAGCCCTGCCTGGTCGAGCGCCGGATCCGGCATGTCGCCGAGCCGGTGCTGTTGCTGGCCCATGCCGATCGGGAGGCCCTGCTCGCCGCCCGGGTGGTGCTCGAGGAACGGCCGGCTGAGCCGGTCTATGACCCGCTGGTCTCTCCCCAGGCCTTCAAGACCATTCGCATCGAGAAGGGCGACCTCGAGCGGGGATTCGGCCGGGCCGACCACATCATCGAGGGGACCTATCGCACCGGCGCCCAGGAGCACGTCTACATCGAGCCCCAGGGCGTCATCGCGGTGCCCGAGGCGGGCGGGATCACGGTCTACGGCTCGATCCAGTGTCCCTTCTACGTCCACAAGGCGCTGGTGCTGCTGTTAGGCAACGCCGTCCGCCGGGTGCGGGTGGTCCAGACCGAGACCGGCGGCGGCTTCGGCGGTAAGGAGGAATACCCCTCCATGATCGCGGGCCACGCCGCGCTGCTGGCGCTCAAGTCGGGCCGTCCGGTCAAGCTGATCTACGACCGGGCGGAGGACATGCTGGCCACGACCCGGCGCCATCCGGCGATCGTGCGGCATCGCACCGGCGTCACCCGCGCCGGCCGGCTGGTCGCGATGGAGGTGGAGGTGATGCTCGACGGCGGCGCGTACGTCACCCTGTCGCCGGTGGTGCTCTCCCGCGGGGCCATCCACGCGGCCGGGCCCTACCGCTGCGACCACGTCCGGATCGACGCCCGCGCCATGTTCACCAACACCCCGCCTAACGGCGCGTTTCGCGGCTTCGGCGCGCCCCAGACTCAGTTCGCGGTCGAAGTGCACCTGGACCGGATCGCCGAAGCCCTGGATCTGGACCCGGTCCAGCTGCGGGAGAGGAACGCGCTTCGCCCGGGGGACACGACGGCCACCGGACAGACCATGGGCCAGGATACCAGCGCCCTCGAGGTCCTTCGCACCGCCGTGCGCCGCGCCGGGTACCGCCGCAAGCGAAAGGCCTTCGCCGGCAGCAACCGGGGCATCGGCCTGGCGCTCTACTGGCACGGGTCGGGGTTCACCGGCAGCGGCGAGCTCAAGCTGGCGTCGCGAGCTGCGTTGGAGCTGACCCCGACCGGAGTGCGGGTGCTCACCTCGAGCACCGAGATCGGCCAGGGCACCCGCACCATGCACGCCCAGATCGTGGCCGATACGCTGGGAATCCCTTACCACGACGTGGACGTCGCGACCCCGGATACCGGCTTGGTGCCCGACAGCGGTCCCACCGTCGCGTCCCGCACCTGCATGGTGGTGGGTCGCATTCTCCAGCGGGCCGCCCAGCAGATCCGGGCCACGCTGGGCGACCTGACCCCCGCCCAGTACTTCGAGCGTCACGGCCCGCTCACCGTGACCGAGCAGTATGTCCAACCCGAATGGATCCGGTGGGACGAGGAGCACTATCAAGGCGATGCCTATGCCACCTATGCCTTCGGCTGCGATGTGGCGGAGGTCGAGTTCGACCGGGATACCTGGGAAGTCCGGCCCCGCAAGCTCACGGTGGTGAACGACATCGGCAAAGCCATTCACCCGGCCCTGGCCACCGGCCAGATCGAGGGCGGATCGGTGCAGGGCCTGGGCTGGGCCCTGCTGGAGCACGTGGTGATCAGGGACGGCGCAATGGCCAACGCCCAACTCACCAACTATTTGATCCCCACCACTTCCGACACGCCGCCCCTCGACGTGACCATCCTGGAGAACCCCTACGGCGACGGACCCTTCGGCGCCAAAGGCCTGGGCGAGCTGCCGATCGACGGCCCCGCGCCCGCCGTCGTGAATGCCATTCGCTATCTCGGCTTCGATCTTCGCGAAGTCCCGGCCCTGCCGGAGACCATTCAGGAAGCCGGATGCGTTTCGTCCTGAATGGCCGCGACACCGACGTCGACCCACCGCCGATGGCGCGGCTGCTCGATGTTCTCCGGGAGCAGTGCGGGCTCACCGGCACCAAGGAGGGCTGCGGCGAGGGTGAATGTGGGGCCTGCACCGTGCTGCTGGACGGCCAGGCGGTGTGTGCCTGCCTGGTGCCGGTGGCACAGGTCGCCGGCAGCGAGGTCACCACCATCGAAGGCCTGGGCGGGGATCACCCGCTGCAGCACGCGTTCATGGACGAAGTCGGGGCCCAATGCGGTATCTGCACTCCGGGCATGATCCTGGCCGCCACCACCTTGGGGAAGCGGCCTTCGATGGAAAAGATCCGAACCGGCCTGGCCGGCAATCTCTGCCGCTGTACCGGGTATGCGGCGATCTATCGCGCGGTGCGGAAGGCGACATGAGAACCGCGGTCTCTTCGCTCGAGCTGCTGCAGCCCAGAACCCTGCGGAGCGCTCTCCAGATGCTGGCGGAGGGAGACGGGATCGTTCCGCTGGCCGGGGCGACCGACCTCTACGTGGCGCTCAACGCCGGCACACTGGAAGGCAACCGCTTTCTCGATCTCTGGCCGCTGAGCGGGCTCCGTCGCATCAGGCTCGACCAGGACGT
>DASWKS010000090.1:0-2000 GCA_036396495.1 Gemmatimonadales bacterium | reverse complement strand
CCGGGCTTCCTGCGCTTGTGGCTGGTGACGCGCCTGCGGCCGCTGCGGCCCATCTCGCTCCGGTTCGCCCATGAACACGCGGTCATCTCGGAGTATCTGCACGCCGTGGATCGGTACGCGACGCTCGATATCGAATTGGGCTGTGCCGTCGCCCGCCTGGCCCAGGTTGTGAAAGGCTATGGGAACGTCCGGCGCCGCACCCTGCGGCAGTTCGCCCAGGTCTTGCGCGAGATCGTGGCGCCGCTGGCGGAGGCCGAAGTTCATCAGCGCAATGAATTCCCCGTGACCCGCGAGGCCGTCGAACGGGCCCGCACCCTGCTCCTCGCCCAGCCGGAGGGCCTCGAGCCCGCCCTCGCCGCCGTCCCGCCCCTCGTCGAAAGGCTCCGCACCCAGGCTGCAGCGACTCCCGCGCTGGCGCCCCGGTAGCGGCCAGCCCTTACAAATCAACCATGAAGAACCGGCACCCCAGTCCTGCTCGCGATTGACCCTCGCCTCCTGACATCTTGACTGCGGGCAGCCAGCGGGTAGATTAGACTGGGCGGCGTGGATCCAGGCCAGCAGCGTCATGAGGCATCTTGGCGCAGGCACCCGCCGGAGGGTTGGGACGAACAAAAGGGGACGGGACGAACAAAAGGGGATGTTGCATTATAAGTCATATATACTCCCGTCCCCGAGGTGGCGCGCAATGTCGGCGCGGGAGGGTCAAAGGAAATAATACTTATAATGCAACGTCCCCTAACTGCGTCCCCTAACCGCAGCACGGCAGCACATCCTACGGGTTTTCCGTTCTCGCCCCTCTCCCGCGGCCCCCCAGGTAGGCGCGCTGGACCCGCTCGTCCGCCAGTAACTCCTGCGCCCGCCCTTCCAGGGCGATGCGGCCCCCTTCCATGACGTAGCCGCGGTCGGCGATGGCCAGCGCCGCCTTCGCGTTCTGCTCGACGAGGAGAACCGTCATGCCACCGCGCCGCAGCTCGGCAATCACCCGCATGATCTCGGCCACCACCAGCGGGGCAAGTCCCAACGAGGGCTCGTCGAGGAGCAAGAGGTCGGGCTTGGCCATGAGGGCGCGCCCAAGCGCCAGCATTTGCTGCTGGCCTCCCGACAAGGTGCCCGCCACCTGCCGCTCCCGCTCCCGCAGAACGGGAAAGATGGTGAAGACCCGCTCCATCTCCTGAAGGATGTATCGTTTTTCCTCGCGCCCAAGACGGTGGTAAGCGCCGAGCCAGAGGTTGTCCAACACGGTCATGCTGGCAAAGATCTGGCGCCGCTCGGGTACGTATCCCACACCCAGATGAACCATCCGCTCCGGTCCCACGCCCACCAGATCCCGGTCCAGGAGTCGGATCTGCCCGTTCCGGGGCGTGACAACCCCCATGATGGCGTTGAGGAGGGTGGTCTTTCCCGCGCCGTTCGGCCCGTTCAGCGTGACGATCTCTCGCCGGCGCACCTGGACAGACACGCCGTGGAGGACCTGGACCCGGCCGTACCCGGCCACCACCCCCTCGACCGCCAGCATCGTTCCGTCATGCGTCATCTCAAACCCTGGAACCACAGATGCACACAGATTCCGCCTTCAATGGAAAACGGAAAGCTGACAACGTCTCGCCTGAGCTCGACGCAGGCCGACAACCGGTCATTGGCCGGTTGTCAGTTGTCGGTTTCCAATTTTTCGTTCCGCCAATGGAGGGCGGTCGCATCACCCCCGGGCGGCCGGCACCTCCAGCACATCCCCGCCCAGGTACGCGGCAACCACCTCGGGGTTGTTCTGGATCTCGGCCGGCGTGCCCTCAGCGATCTTCTCCCCGTAATTCAGGACCACGATCCGGTCCGCGAGATCCATGACCAGATCCATGTCATGCTCCACCAACAGCACCGTCACGCCGGAGGCCCGGATCCGTCGAACCAGATCCCGCAAGCGCTCCCGTTCGCCGGCCGACAGCCCGGCGCCCGGCTCATCCAGGAGCAGGATCGTCGGGTCCGCCGCCAGGGCTCGCGTCACC
>DASWKS010000089.1:0-7024 GCA_036396495.1 Gemmatimonadales bacterium | reverse complement strand
GCCACCACCCGACCGAAGCTCACGCCTAACGCCCCCAACCCGGCCAGTCCCACGGTCCGTACCGAGAAGTCGGCGTGGCGCCGGTAGACCTCCACCCGGATGGGCGGGGGCGGGCGGTATCCGTAGCGCAGGGCGAAAGTGTCGTAGGCGGCTTCGGCCAGCTCGGTGAGATAGGGCGCCAGGAGGTCGGCCTCGGACCCGGCGACGTAATACCGAAAGCGGGGGGACTGGAGCTCGCGGTAATCCCGGGTGGCGTCCAGCAGATCGAGCGTGTTCTTCACCCACACGTTGAACGGATCGAGGGCGAAGGCGCGCTCCAGATGGGTTCGGCCCTCCGCCACCCGGCCCACCCGCAGCTGGTTCATCCCCAGCGCGGTCAAGACCCGCGCGTCGCTCGAGTCGAGCGCCAGGCCGCGAGCGGCATAATCGGCGGCCTCGCGATAGAACCGGTTCCGGGCCTGGATCTCCGCCACCTCGGCGAAAAAGGTGGCGTAGCGCGGGTTCTGCTGGAACACCCGCTGGCGCTGTTGCTGGTAGGCCGCCGTGTCGCCCCGCAACAGGTACGACGCCGCCAGCACGGTCAGGGCGGGCAGCGAGGCGGGATTCACCTGCAGGGCCCGTTTCGCCTCGGCCTCGGCTTCCTGGTATGACTCCCGGTCGAGATGAGAGGCGGCCAGTGCGACCCGGGCCGGCACGTACTCCGGATCGGCTTCCAGCGCCTGCCGGACCAGCGCCAGGGCTTCACCTTCACCATCCGCCAGCCCGACCCGTGCCTTCCCCAGCAGCGCTCCCGGATGCCGGGGTTGGGCGGCGAGGACCGCGTTGTACGTGGCGATGGCGTCGGGCCGGTTGTGTTTCTCCAGGAAGAGATCGCCCAGGGCGACGCGGGCGTCGAGGTTACCGGAATCGGCCGCGATGGCCTCGTCATAGACCCGCAGGGCATCGCGAAAGCGGGCCGGATCTTCCGCGCCTAACGCGCGAAGACCGGTCGCCACCGCGGCGAGCTCCCCGGACGACATCTGCCGGGAGCGCCGGTACGCGCTCACCGCGGCGCCGAACAGCCGGAACGCGCTGTCCTTCTGACCCCTCAGAAGGAACAGCTCGCCCAACCGCACCTGGGCCACCAGCATGTCGGGCCCCGACGCCAGCGCGGCCCGCAGCAGTTTCTCGGCGTCGGCCAGCTGCCCCCGAGCGATCGCCCCATCCCACGCCGGACGGACGATGGTGGCTCTGGCCGTGTCCCGCTGGCACGCGGCGGGGAGGGCGGCCACCAGGGTCAGCAGCAGCGAACCGCCCAGCGGCCAGAGCAGCCTCGCGGTCCGCGAGGCGCGATGGGGGACTCTCACGGCTTCCGCCTCAGGTCCTGATTCACCCGCGCCAGCTCCAGCAGCAGCGCCTCCAGGTCCCGCTGATACGCGGTCGAGTCCATCTGCGCCTTGCGGCCCCGCAGCTGATCGATCCGCTTCTCGAGATCACGCTTTCGTTCCTGCAGAGCCCGCACCGCCGGATCGCTGGACTGGGCCAGCGCGCCCGCGCTACTGAAGACGAAACGCCGAGCCAGCGCCGAGTCGCTCAGGCGGGCGTGCTCGGTCAGCAGCCGGTTGGTCGATTCGTATTCGCGCCGCACTTCGGCGGCGGCGAAGCTGAACGCCTCCAGCAGCGACATGGCGCCGTCTTTGTCGGTATCGGCCGCGCCGCCGGCAAAGGCCTGCGCCAGCCAATGCCCGAACCGGCTCTCGTTCCGCTCCATGCCGCTCTTGGTGGCGGTGATGACCAGCCGATTGGGCCCGGCCAACCGGTCGACGAACCCGCCACTGGCGCTCGCCGCCACTACCAACGCCACCGGACGTTCGCCCAGGCCCTTCACCAGCCCGGCCAGATCCCGAGCGGTGAGGTCGGGACCGGGCAGATTGAGGCGGGGCTCGCTCTGATCGCTGCCGTGGCCGATGAAGACCATCAGCAGTGGATCGCCGGGACCGGCCGCGGCCGCGATACGGACCAGCTCCTGTTCGACCCGGTCCCGGGTGGCTCGGCCGTTAGCGGGCGGCTCTTCCTTCTCCGCCAGCCAGGTGATCCGGTCCGACGGCACCCGGAACTTCTGCAACGCCTGGATGATGGTACGCGCCTGGGCGGTGAATTCCTGGGAGTATTTCGGCTCGCCGCCGATGCCGGTGATGATCAACACGTAGGGCGACGAGGCTTGCCCGCCATTCTGAGCGAAGCCCCCGCCATGCTTAGCGAAGCGCCCGTCATTCTGAGCGAAGCGAAGAACCCCCCCCGCAAGCGCACACGCGACCGCGATCCCGCGGATCACGCCATCCCCCGCGACCGGCGCAAGGTCCATTCACCGGCCAGCAATCCCGCCAGCAGAAAGAACACGATCGGCATATCCCAGAGATCCAGCTGCTCCGTGGTGGTTACCCCCCGTTCGGTGTAGACGATGTCGCGCGGGAGGGTAGACACCGATTGCATGGTGTAGTAGCGACCACCGGTCTCTTCCGCGATACGCTTGAGGAGCGGAGCCCGTTGGGCGGCGCCGAAGAATTCGCGTTGGACCTGGCCGGCGCGGATGAAGACCGGCTCAGCCCGAAGGGTATCGGTCCTTCCGGCACCGCTGGCATTCACCGCCGCGGTGGTGACACGATACTCCCCCACCTCTCGAGCGGTGAACGCCCCGCGGTAGCGTCCGTCCGCGCCCACGACCCAGTCGAGCGGCAGCTCGGTGGCCTCACCCGACGGCCCGGTCACGGTGGCGGTGACCGCGGCGTCGTTGACCGCTTGCCAGAGACGATCCCGCACTTCGGCTTCGATGGTGATGGCCTCGCCGGGGGCCACTTCCTCGGTGAGCGACGCCACGTCCAGGCGATCGGGCGTGTCATCCGCCAGCCACCGCAGCAGTTGACGCCAGAAGGTCTCGTACTTCTGGTCCTCCACCGTGACGGACGCGTGCATCTGCCACATCCAGGTGTCCTGCACCGGGAGAGCCACCACCCGGCCCCGGCCATAACGGTGGAACGCCAGCACCACCTGGTCGCCTCGTCCAGCGGTATCGCGGCCGGCCAGCAACGCCGTGGCGCCCGGCTTGAGCGCGCCCAGCCGGTTGACCGAGGTCAGCGGCGGGAGGGAATCCCACACTCGCGGCGAGGGCGCTCCGCCGGACGCCAGCTGGGTGACGGGATGATCCCGGCCCGCGGCGGTGACCGAAACGGCGAGCTCGCGGAAGAAGGTCGTATCCCCCGGCAGATCCAGCCGGAAGGGTGACACCTCCTCCAGGGGCGTATCGCGGAAGGCGCCTTCGGCCAGCGCGCGGCGTCCGCCCAGCAGCAACAGCCCGCCGCCCCGCCGCCCCACGAACTCGCCGATCATCCTGAGTTGATCGGCGCTGAAGGCCGACGCTTCGACGCTGCCGAGAATGATGGCGCGATAGCGGAACAGCTCTTCCCGGGTTCGGGGAAACCCCGCGGCCAGGTCGAGGCTGTCATCGACGCCCAGCCGCAGAAATTTCCCTTCGGCGGTCCGCTGCAGACCCACCACCCGCAGGTTGGTGTCAGCGGCGAGCCCGCGCCGGAGAAACGCAAACTCGTAGCGCGGCTCCCCTTCGAAATAGAGCACCCGCTCCTCCCGGTCGCGCACGGTGACCAGGGCTTCACGGGCGTTGTTCCGGACGACCGTCTCGCCCGGCAGGCCGGGCAGCCGCACCGTGAGGTTCCGGGCGCCGGCTTGAGCCAGAGGCACGGGAATACCGATGGTCGCCGCCTGGCCGTCCCCCGGGAGCGCGAACCTTCGGGTAGCGAGGATTCGGCCTCCGTCTTCCACCACGATTTCGGCGGAGTCGGTCCCTCCCCCCTGCTGCTGGATCAGCGCCTCGATCAACACCGACCCGCCTCTGAGCGCCGCGCGGGGCGCCCCCACCCGGGAGAGCTCCAGATCGCGAGGCAGCCGTTCCGCACCGACTCCCACCGTGTAGACCGGAACGCCGGCGGCGGACAGGGAAAGCACCGTGGTGGTGAGGGCGGAATCCGCGTTGTCGGCCCCGTCCGTCACCAGGATGAGCCCGGCGAGTGGAAGCGCGGCCAATTCCCGGCGCGCGCCGTCGAGCGCGGCGGCCAGATCGGAGCGGTCCCCGGTGAACCCAAGACCATCGCTGCCACGGGTCCGCTCGGGGCGATGCGAGAACTTGAACCAGCGGAGCTGAAACTTCTGGCCCAGCTCGGTGGGGAGTTGCGCGTTGGCGGCCAACAACTGCCGTACCTGATCGGCCCGGGTGGTCTGACCGTTGTCGGCGATTCCCATGCTGCGGGAATCGTCCACCAGGATCCCAACTACGTTGCGCTGCGGAACGGCGGTCGTCACCAGCAGGGTGGGCTGCAGCAGGCACCAGAACACCAGAGCCAGTGCCACCGCCCGAATCGCGACCAGGGCCACCCGGGCCCGGGGCGTCGCGTGTCCCGGTGCACGCCGCCAGGTGAGCACTACGGCCGTGAGCGCGAGCCCCAGCAGCCCCAGGGCCACCAGCATGGCCGGCTGGCTCGCCCCAAAGGCGAACCGCCCCTTGTCGAACACGACGGGGCGGTACTTGAAGAGAAACTCGACGACCGACTCGACACTCAACGGCATGGCGTATCAATAACTTGACGCCGGCGGTTGAGGCAAAGTTTCCACCCGGTCGCGGCCCTGCTGTTTGGCCGCATAGAGCGCGGCATCGGCCCGTCGCAATACATCGGAAAAGCCGCCGTCGAGCGGGTCCGCCTCCGTGACCCCCACGCTGACGGTGAACCGCAGCCGATGGCTTTCGACCGCCACTTCGAGCTCACGGCAATCCGCCACAATGCGGGCCGCGACTTCCCGCGCGTCCACCAGCCGGGTCTCCGGCAACAGCAGGCCGAACTCTTCACCGCCCAGCCTTCCGACCAGATCGTTGCTCCGGCTGTGGCGCTGGAGCAGATCGGCGAACCGCCGCAGCACCTCGTCGCCCGCACTGTGTCCGTAGGTATCGTTGACCGCCTTGAAGTGATCCAGGTCGACGATCAGGGTCGCGAACGGCGTGTTGTACCGCCGGTACCGTCCCAGCTCCTGCTCGGCCCGCTCGATGAAGTGGGCCCGGCTGATGAGTCCGGTGAGGCTGTCGGTGCGAACCAGACGCTGCATCTCGGACCGCGCGGACTGCTCGCCGGCCAGGGCCTCGAACTGCCTTCGGCGAAAGCGGTGCAGAGTGGAGGAAGACCAGATGCCTACCAGGTGGATGAACCCATACGCGAAGATCACGGCATAGCCGGCCGAGGTCCCGCCCTCCGGCCGGCGAAACAGCAGGCTGGCATCGCCGGCAGTGAGCAGAAAGGCGGGGATCACCCGGAACAACAGCCGATTCGGGACCACCGTGTAGCAGCCGAGCGCCAGCACCGCGACCGTCGCCTCGCTCACGATGGGGGCATGGGTGCTTCGGAAATAGACCACGACCAGCGCGACTGCCAGCGACCAGACGAAGACCAGCAGGTCCAGTACCGCGGCCCGCTGGACCCGCCGCAACAAGGGAATGATGATGATCGTGACCACGCCACCCGTGCCGATCACCCAGAGTCGGCGCACAGTATCCCGGGTGAAGCCGGCGCTGCCGAGGTCGACCAGGTTGGTGAGCAGCAGCGCCCCGATGGTGGCGGCCAGGATGAAGGTGGCTTGGGAGGCGTCGGCCTTCAGGTAGTGTCGGCGGTAATCCTGCTCCAGGGGACCGAGCGTGGGCTCGACACCGAACAGCGAAGCGTATTCCACGATCAGCGCCCCGGCGGGGCTATTCCCCCTGTCCCGGGTCAACCCGCTCGATGTACGACCGGATCTTCCATTCCCGGCCTTCCATCAGGAGCACCATGACATAGGTCCCTTGCTCCACCGCCCCGCCCTCGCTGATCGGGCCGTAGAAATAGCGGCCGAAGGTATAGGCCAGATTGCCGCTCGCGGTCCAGTCGGTCCGTGTCAGCGTCATCCCCCCGAAGCGGGGCATCCGCCGTCCCAGCGCCACCTTGATGGCGGCGGCACCGTAGCGCGACTCACCGGTGGCCGGCGAGTACAGTCCGCCAGGTGTGAACTCGCGGACGTAGTCATCCGGATTGTCGGCCTGAAACGCCCGCTTGAGCCGGTCGACGGTCTCGGTGGTGCCCCGGGCCACTTCTTCCAGATAGGCTTCCCGAATGGAGGTGGCGGTCGGCGCCCGGGAGCGATGCACCTGGGCGTGGCCGCCGGTGGTGGCCGCCGCCAGGAACGCCACCACGATGGACAGGCGGACGGACGGCCTAGTCACTGATCTCCGTTGCCGGCGGTCCGTACGCTCGGCGGTCCCGCCGCGTCGTCGACCGTCTTGAGCAGGTCCTTCCACGCGAACCACGGTTTGCCCCGAATCCATTTCTCGAACCACTGGAACTCCGCCACGGCTTTGAGGTACTGATTACGCGCATCCGGGATGCCGTGAGTGGTGCCCGGGTACACGAAGAACTCGGTCGGGATCCCCTGCTGCTTGAGCGCCATGTGCAGTTCTTCGCTCTGGGGCCGCGGGACCCGGGGATCGCCATCCACCACGTGGATCAGCGTCGGGGTCTTGGCGTTCCGGATATACCGCAGCGGGGACACCCGCCAATACGACTCGAAATCTTCCCAGGGCTTCTTGCCCCGGGCGAAATACTCGGCCCGGTTGCGCTGCACGTCGCTCTGGGCATACATCGAGATCCAGTTGACCGCGCCGGCGCCGGAGGAAATGGCCTTGAACCGGGTGGTCTGGGTCATGATCCAGTTGGACCAGTGCCCGCCGGCGCTCCACCCCATGACACCCAGCGAGTCGGGGTGGGCAATCCCCTGCGCCACCAGCGCGTCGACACCGGAGATGATGTCTTCGTAGCCCTTCTGGAAGTAGTTCCCCACGATGTCGAGCCGGTGCCGCTCCCCGTAGTTGGTGGAGCCGCGATAGTTGGGCAGCAGGACCGCGTAGCCGTTGCCGGCGTAGACCATGGCATTGACGCCGGGGTTCCAGCGGAGCACG
>DASWKS010000088.1:0-3485 GCA_036396495.1 Gemmatimonadales bacterium | reverse complement strand
TATGACCATACCAACAGCCCCGGCTGCGCCCTGGCGATCTATCGCGACGGCGACATCGCCTTCGCCCGCGGCTACGGTATGGCGAACCTGGAGCTCGGCATCGCCATCTCGCCCCGGACCGTCTTCGACATCGGGTCCACTTCCAAGCAGTTCACCGCCTTTGCCCTCGGGCTGCTGGCGCAGGACGGGCGGTTGTCGCTGGACGATCCGCTCCGCAAACACATTCCGGAAATGGGGGCCTACGCCGACCCGATTACCGTCCGCAACCTGGTGCAGCACACCAGCGGTCTGCGCGACTATCTCAGCCTGATGTCGCTGGCGGGATTCAACTTCGACGACGTGACCGACGATCAGGACGCGCTCAGACTCATCACCCGGCAGAAGACGGCCAACTTCGCCCCTGACAGCGAGTGGCTCTACAGCAATTCCGGCTATTTCCTGCTGTCCCAGGTCGTGAAGCGGAGCAGTGGCAAGTCGCTGCGGGCCTTCGCGGATGAGCGGATCTTCGGGCCCCTGGGGATGCGGGCGACCCACTTTCATGACGATCACACCATGATCGTCGCGGACCGGGCCACCGGCTATTCCCCCCGCCCGGGTGGCGGCTACCGGATCGAAATGTCGAACTTCGAGCAGACCGGTGATGGGGCGGTCTACACCACCGTGGAAGAGCTGCTGCTGTGGGATCGCAATTGGTATTCGGGGCAGGTCGGTGGCGCCGAACTGCTGGAGCGGCTGCAACAGACCGGCAAGCTGTCGAGCGGCCGGGATCACGGCTACGCCGGCGGCATCATGCTCGGCACCCACCGAGGCTTGCGCACGGTCCGGCATGGGGGTGCCTGGGCCGGGTATCGGGCCGAGCTGCTGCGATTCCCGTCCGAGCGAACCTCGATCGCCTGCCTCTGCAACCGGGGCGACGCCGATCCTTCGACCCGGGCCGACAAGGTCGCCGACATCCTGCTGGCCGGCAAGCTCGCGGCAGAGCCGGTGGTCGCGGCCGCGAATGGGTCACCGGCCGGTGCGATGACCGAGCAGCAACTGTCCGCCCTGGCCGGTACCTGGCGGAGTCCGGTCAGCGGAGACCTCCGCTTCTTCGAGGTGCGCGGCGGCAAGCTGTTTCCCCGGGGCAGCAGCACCGAGGTCAGGGCCCAGGGCGCCGACCGGTTCGTCTGGGGTCCCTACACGGCGATTCTGGCCGGAGGTCCCGGCGGGAGCCTTCGGGTCGAGCGGGAAGGCCGCTCCCCGGAAACCTACCAGCGGCTGGCACCGGTCAGCGCCAATGCCGGGAGTCTCCAGGCCTACGCTGGAACCTGGTACAGCGAGGAACTGGACGCGTTCTGGCGGCTGATCCCTTCGGACAGCGGCCTGACGATCGAGATTCGCGACCGTCCCAGCGGAGGGTTACGGCAGGTCGGGTACGATCTCTTCAGTGATGGGGGTCGCCACGTCGAGTTCACCCGGCTCAACGGCCGGCTCACCGGGTTCACCGTCTCCGCCGGTCGGGTCCGCGGCATCGGCTTCACCCGGAGCAGTAAGTGACCTCTGCCGGGGAGCTGCTCTATAACCTCGATACCGAAGTCACGGGGGCGGACCACCGCATTCGCCCCTACGTGCGCGAGACCGCGCTCGATTACTCGCCGGAACTGAGCCGGGCCTGGGGCGCCGAGATCTTTCTCAAGCTGGAGAACACTCAGGTCACCGGGTCGTTCAAGGTGCGCGGCGCCATCAACCGGCTGTTGTCGACCCCCATCAGCCAACGGGCCCTCGGCGTGGTAGCGGCCAGCACCGGGAATCATGGTGCGGCGGTCGCCTATGCCATGGCGAAGCTCAACATTCCGGGCACGGTGTACGTGCCCACGAACGCGAGCCCGTCCAAGCTGAACGCAATCCGGGCCTGGGGCGCCGAGGTACGGGTGCACGGCGAGGACGGGCTAGAGTCCGAGCTCGAGGCGCGGCGGTATTCCGAAGCCAAGGGCCTGATCTACCTGTCGCCCTATAACGATCCGTACGTCGTAGCCGGCCAGGGAACCATCGGCGCCGAGCTGGCCCGGCAGCTGGACCGGGTGGACGTGGTCTGCATATCGGTCGGTGGTGGCGGGCTGATCGGTGGAGTGGCCGGCTTCCTGAAGGGCATCGGGCGCCAAGTAACCGTGGTGGGATGCTCGCCCGAGCATTCGAAGGTGATGTATGAGTCGGTGAAGGCGGGCCAGATCCTGGAGCTGGCGTCGGAGCCGACGCTCTCCGACGGAACCGCGGGAGGCGTCGAGCCGGGAGCGATCACCTTCCCTCTCTGCCGCGCCCTGGTGGATGAATGGGCCCTGCTGAATGAAACCGAGATCGCCGAGGGAATCCGGCTCGCGATCGACCACGCCCATCAGCTGGTGGAAGGCTCGGCCGGCATGGCGCTCGCAGCGGCCCGGCGGCTGGCGGGAAAGTACGCCCGCAGCAACATCGTGGTGGTGTTGTGTGGGGGGAATATCAGTGCGGAGACGCTGAAGCAAGTGCTGTAGTGGCGGGTCCCGAGTCGCAAGTCTTCTACTCAAAGGTGCCTCATCTCATGCGTGCCGCCCTGTTCGGCCTGGTTCTCCTTGCCCCATCGTCGCTCATCGCCCAGAGGGTAACCACGCCGCTGCGGGCGGAAATCGATCGGCGGGCCGGGACGGTCCTGCCCAAGGTGGTGGCGTGGCGGCGCGATATCCATCAACATCCCGAGCTGTCCAACCGCGAAGTGCGCACCGCCAAGCTGGTCGCCGATCATCTCACCGCACTGGGACTGGAGGTGAAGACCGGTGTGGCGAAGACCGGTGTGGTCGGCGTGCTGCGGGGAGGCCGGCCGGGGCCGGTGGTCGCGCTGCGCGCGGACATGGACGCGTTGCCGGTGACCGAACAGGTGGATCTGCCCTTCAAGTCCACCCAGAAGGCCATGTGGAACGGTCAGGAAGTGGGGGTGATGCATGCATGCGGCCACGACAACCACGTCGCGATCTTGATGGGCGTGGCCGAAGTCCTGGCCGGGATGAAGACTCAGCTGCCGGGAACAGTGAAGTTCGTGTTCCAGCCGGCCGAGGAAGGTGCACCGCCGGGCGAGGAGGGAGGCGCCGGGGTCATGATCCGCGAAGGGGTGCTCGACAATCCCGCCCCCTCGGCGATCTTCGGTCTGCACGTCTGGCCCGGCCAAGTCGGGACGGTGCACTATCGTTCCGGGCCGCTCATGGCCGCCTCGGACTGGCTCTTCATCACGGTCAAGGGACGTCAGACCCACGGGGCCGTGCCCTGGGGTGGAGTGGACCCGATCGTGGTGGCGTCCCAGATCGTGCTCGGGCTCCAGACCATTCCCAGCCGTCAGGTGGAGGTGACCAAGGTCCCGGCGATCGTGACGGTGGGAATGATCCAGGGCGGCAACCGCGGGAACATCATTCCCGACAGCGTGATCATGCAGGGGACGGTTCGCACCTTCGACGAAGCCATGCGAGCCGACATCAAGGAGC
>DASWKS010000087.1:0-8042 GCA_036396495.1 Gemmatimonadales bacterium | reverse complement strand
TGCGCCACGCTCTTGAATCCGACCGAGTAGGCTACCTCGGCAACCGAACCTGTCTGAGATTCGAGCAACTGCGCGGCCCGTTCGAGCCGCATCCGGCGGATCAGGTCGGAGGGCGTCTCACCCAGGAGATGACGGAGCCGCCGGTGCAGGTGCCCCCGGCTGTGGGCGACCTCGCGAGCGAGCTTCTCCACATTAAAGGACTCCTCATCCAGATTCGCTTCGATCGCCATGCGCACCCGGTCCAGGAACTGCTCGTCGGCCGGCTCCACCGCCGCGGGAGTCGGTTGCAGCCTTGGCGCCGGGGCAGGGACGGTTCCCTTAAACCGCTCCCGAAGCCGCCGCCGGATCGCGATCAGGTTCTCGATCCGGGTCAGAAGCTCCCCCACCTCGAATGGCTTGGTCAGGTAGTCGTCGGCCTGTTCCCGCAAGCCGGCTAGCCGGTCGGCCGGCTCGGCTCGAGCGGTCAGGAGGATGACCGGAATGAATTCGGTCTCGGGATCTGTCTTGATGGCACGGCAGAGGGCATACCCGTCCAGACCAGGCATCATGACGTCCGACAGCACCAGGTCGGGCAGCAGGCGACGAGTCATCTCCAGCCCCGCTTCACCATCCACCGCCTCGAGCACCCGGTACGCCGGCATGAGGTGCTGGCGAACGTAGGCACGAACTTCATCGTTGTCTTCGATGATCAGCACGGTGGTGACATCGTCCTCGGCTGCAGGAACCTTCTCGCTCAGTGCCGGGGTCATCTCTGGGCGGGGGGGGATGATGGGATGGGTGGAAGGTGCGGTGACGATCTCGCCCTCCGCCGCGATTTGATCGTCGGTGAGGTGAGCACGACCCAACGGCAGTGCCACCACGAAGCTGCTTCCCACGCCCACTTCGCTCTCGACCGTGATGCTTCCTCCGTGCAGACCCGCCAGCTCTTTCGCGAGGGCCAACCCGATCCCGGTGCCCGGCTGGTTCCCCGCGGTCGCCTCGACCCGGTGGAAGCGGTCGAACACCCGGGTCCGCTCGTCGGCGGGAATACCAGGCCCGCTGTCCCGCACCCCGATCCGGGCCGTCGCGGCGTCGGCCGTAACCGTTAGGCGGACCGCGCCGTTCCTGGGCGTGAACTTGAACGCGTTGGAGAGCAGGTTGGAGACCACTTTCTCCAGGTGACCCGGGTCGGCGTACAGCGTGATCGGCTCGGTCGGCGGAACCACCTCGAAGCCAATCGCCTTGCGCTCGGCCAACGGCACGAAGCTCCGGGCCACCCCGGCCACGAACCCGCCCAGGTCCAACCGGCGAGCCCGCACCGCGGTACGCCCCGCCTCCGCCCGGGCCAGCTCGAGGATTTCGTTGATCAGCTCGAGCACCCGCCCGGCGTTGCGGCGGGCCAGCTCGACCTGGTCGGCCATCGCCGGAGTCAGCGGCCCGTGCAGGCCGGCGCGAAGGTCGTCGAGGGGACCCAGCGTGAGAGTGAGCGGGGTCCGGAACTCGTGGCTCACGTTCGCGAACAGGCGGCTTCTGGCGCGGTCCAGCTGGCGCAGTTGCTCGGCCTCGACTTGCTCGATCTCGAGGCGACTCTTCAGGCGAAGCCGATTCATCTCGTACTGCCTGGCACCGTAGAGGGCCGAGAAGGCGAGTACTACGTAGAGGCTGTAGGCCCACCAGGTCTGCCACCAGGGCGGCGAGATGAGAATGGCCAGGGAGGCGCCGGTCTCATTCCACACCCCGTCGTTGTTGCTACCTTTGACCTCGAAGGTGTAGCGGCCCGGCGGCAGGTTGGTGTAGGTGGCCGAGCGTACCGCTCCCGACTCGATCCACTCGTCGTTGAAGCCGACCAACCGGTAGGCGTAGCGGTTCTTGGCCGGGGCCGAGTATTCCAGCGCCGCAAACTCGAGCCCGATCACATCATCCTGATAGGAGAGCCGGAGCGTATCGGTCTCGGGAATCGAGCGGTCCAGCGCCGTGCCGCTGTCGCGTACCGTCTCGAAGCGGTTGCCGCGACGGAAGGCGGTGATCGCCACTTCCGGGACGTGAGGGTTGTCCCGGATGTCCTCGGGCCGGAAGTAGTTGAAGCCGTAGATCCCGCCGAAGAAGAGCTCGCCGCTTCTGCTCTTGAAAGCGGCGCCGGAGTTGAACTCGTTGCTCTGCAAGCCGTCGTTGGCGTCGTAATTCCGGAACCGCCCTGTCTCCGGATCGAAGCGCGAGAGCCCCCTGTTGGTGCTGAGCCAGAGCTTCCCGCCGCCGTCCGCCAGCACCCCGTAGACAACGTTATTGGGCAGCCCGGTGTCTTCGGTGAAGTGCGTGAAGGTCTCGGTCTCGCGATCGAACCGGTTGAGCCCGCCGCCCGCTGTCCCGATCCACAGGAAGCGCCGTGGCTGCTTCGGATCGGGGAGGAGGGCGCGAATGGCATCGTTACTGAGGCTGATGGGTCGCCGCGGATCGCTGCGGTAGCGCCTGAACGATCCGGTAGCAGGATCGAAGCGTGCCAGTCCTTCGTTCGACCCGAGCCAGAGGAATCCCTCCGGGTCCTGCACGGTGGAGGGAAAGACCCATTGGCCTGTGGTCGGATGCTCCTTATATGGATACGAAGTGAACCGGCCGGACTCTGGGTCGGTCAGCCGGGCGAGATAGTTCTCGGTCACCACCCACAGCGTGCCGTCCCGGTCCTGGAACACGTCAAACACCACCTGCTCCGGCAACCCGCCGGCGTCGGCCGGATCGTGCCGATACAGCCGGGAACGACCGGTGGCAATTTCGTAGCGATAGAGTCCGCGATACGTCGCCGTCCACAGCCCGCCCGGCGGGTTCTCCACGATGGCCCAGACCCCGGTGTTACCGAAGTCGTCGGGGCGGCTGGAGCTGGTTTCGAAGCTGGTGAAAGCGCCGGTGGCCCGGTTCCACCGGTACAACAGTCCGGCGTCGATCCAGATCGTACCCGCGGCATCCTCGAACAGCGTGTACACGCTGAATCCGGCCTGCCGGGATGGCCGCTGCGTGGGGGATGCGGGGCGGCGGAACAGCCCGAACCGGTTCGCCTTGGGGTCGTGCAAGTTGAGGCCGTAGCCGTTGGTCCCGATCCAGAGGATGTCTGAACGGTCCCGAAACAGCGCGATCGGCAGGTTGCTATTGATGCCCTGAGGGTCGAGCGGATTGTGCCGAAAATACCGGAAGCTCCCGGTGGAGGGATCCAGTTGCATCAGCTCGGACGCGGTGGCGATCCAGATCCGGCCGGCTCGGTCCTCTTGCATCTCGACCGCCTCACCCCACCCATATCGGTAGGTGCGGTAGCGATGGTAGAAGTGGCTGATGCGGGTGCGGGCCGAATCGAAGACGCTGACCCCCGGGAGCGAGCCGATCCAGAGCCGCCCCTGGGCATCCTCGTACAAGGCGGAGGCCTCTCGGTCGATCAGCCCGTTCGGCGCGTCGCTCCTCGCCCGATACTTGGTGAAGCCCGCCGGCCCGCCCGAGCTGCGGTCGAGCCGGTCCAGTCCGGACTCGGTGCCGACCCAGACATCGCCCCGCCGGTCGGCCAGCACGGCATTGATGCGGTTGTTGCTGAGACTCCGCGAATCGACCGCGTCGTGGACCCATCGCTGGAAAGCGCCGGGACCGGAGTCCTGGGCCGTGATCCGGAAGAGCCCTTCACCGTCCGTTCCGATCCAGATGCCCCCGGCGTCCTCGGCGATCGAGGTGATCGGCCGGTTAGGGCCCGACCGGTAGCGCTGGAACCGCTCGCTGGCCCGGTCGAACCGGTTCAATCCTCCGCCGCGGGTGCCGACCCAGAGCCAGCCCGCTTTGTCCTCGAACAGGGCGGTGATGTCGCTGTCGGAGATCGAGGTGGAATCGAACGGGTCGTGCCGGAAGACGACGAACTGGTAGCCGTCGTAGCGATTCAGCCCGTCCTTGGTGCCGAACCACATGAAGCCGCGGTGATCCTGCACGATCGCCTGAACGGCGTTCTGGGACAGCCCGTCCGCGATGGTGAGATGCCGGAATGCCACCCGTTCCTGTTGGGCATCAAGCGGCACGACCCCGATGGCCAGCATCGACAGGACCAGCGCTGGGCTAAGTGAACCGATGCAATACCTCATTCGACTACCCGACCACCCGACACATCCGACCGAGTTTCAATTCCCCGGGAGCTGCAGCGTGCTCCATTTCCCGGTTTCATGATGCAGCTTGATGTGAGCCGTTCGGGCATCTTTCTCGGTTTCCTTCGAAACCTCTCCGCCGGAGTTGTAATTCATCTCCCGGTGGATCGAGTCGGGTGAGACCAGCAGCCGGGTCCGGTTCCCCGCCGCGATGCGCGGCGACGCCTTCAGTCCCCGCCGGGCCGATTCGCGACCGAGTCCGACCCAGCGGGGAAGAGGCACCCGGTTCGAGGTGGGATCGCGGCGACCCTTACGCCGCCGTCCGGCCGGGGAAGGGGACAGGCGCCCAGCAGATCCGGGCCCAGGGCGCCGCTGGGGAGGCGAACCGTGGCCGGCAGCGAGTCGTTATTGAGCGCGATCACAGTCTCGCCCCGCCGGTACACCAGGGTTTGCTCCCCCACCACGAGCGTCTCGGTGCGCCGGCCCCGGAGCCCGGGCCGGGAGGCCCGGAGCTTGAGCAGCGCCTGCACGTGCGAGAAGATGGATTGCTCCTCCGCGGTCCTGCCCGACGCTTCGAAGGCGTTGCGCCCATCCTCGCGCCAGCCACCCGGAAAATCGCGCCGGTTGTCCGGGTCGCCGCCGCCGGGCAGGCCGATCTCGTCGCCATAGTAAATGAGCGGCGTGCCCCGGGTAGTGAGGAGGAAGGTGTAGGCCAGCTTGAGTCCGGCCGGTGTGGCGCCCTTCTCGTTCATGAAGCGCTGCACGTCGTGCAGGCCCAGGAAGGTGACCAGCGAAGTCGGATCGCGGTACAGCCGGTCGTGTGACAACATCTGCGCCACCTCGCGGAGATGACCGCCTTCTCCGAAGGCCCGGCGCATGGGATAGAAGAGTGGAAAGTCGAACAACAGATCGACCTTGTCATCGATGCCGTCGAACTGGGGACGGCCGCCTTCGAAGAACGCGACCAGCGCCGGGTTGCCGTCCCAGACTTCACCCACAACTCTGAGCTTCGGAAACTCCCGCTTGAGCGCCGTCATCCAGTCCCGCCAGAATCGCCGCGGCACGTAGGGCCAGGTGTCCTGCCGGATCCCGTCGATCCCGCTCACTCCCACCCACCAGAGCGAATTCTGGATGATGTAGCGCGCCACCTCCGGATCATCCTGGTTCAAGTCGGGCAGGATGTTGGCGAACCAGCCGTTGAGGGTCGCTTCCCGCACGGCGGTTGAGCTGTACGGATCGGCCAGGGTCCAGACCTGCCACGTGTTGGCCAGGTGGTTCTCGGTCGTGCCGTTGAACCAGGTGGGCGTGGGCGAGCTGGCTACCCACGGGTGGTAGGGCCCGGTGTGGTTTGCCACCATATCGAGAATGATCTTGATGCCGTGCCCGTGGGCCTGGTCCACCAGTTGCCGGAACCCGGCCAGGTCCCCGAAGTGCTCGTCCACCGCATAGAAGTCGACGGCGCCGTAGCCGTGATAATCGGTGATCGGTTGGCCCTCGTACGTCTCCCTCCGGTTCAAGGCATTGCTGTTGTCGTATATAGGGTTGAACCAGATCGCGGTGATCCCGAGCGATTTGAGATAAGGGAGGCGCTGGCGCACGCCAACCAGATCGCCCCCGTGATAATACCGGCCCTTGGTGCGGTCCACGAGACCGGGCGAGACGGCTGGGTTGTCGTTGGAGGGGTCTCCGTTGGCGAAGCGATCCGGCATGAGGAGGTAGATCACGTCATCGGGCCCGAAGCCCTGGAACCGGCCCCGGGCGGGCAGGGGAGCGGTGAGCGCGAACGGTACCTCAACGCTTCCGGCGGCCGTCTCCAGCGTGAACGGATATCGACCGGGAGCGGTGCCGCCCGGGATGGTGACGTCCACAAACACATAGGTGCCGGCCTGGTTGACCTTGAGCCCGGTACACCGCACCCGCGAGCATCGCGCCCGGGCCTGGCCCAGGTTCCTACCGCGGATCAGGACCCGCACTGGATTGATGGTCGATCCGGTCCACCAGTTAGGCGGGTCCACTTTTTCCACTACCGGAGCCTGAGCGGACGCGGTGCCGGCCACCAGCCAGGAGACCCCGAGTACCAGCCCGACCCTCGGTCTCATGCCACTGCCTCCGTCGGGTCGGTCACCGGTGTCGCGCGCGGAGCCACCGCCTCCTTGGGGTCGTTCACCCGCGTCACCAGCACGGCCGCGAGCAGCATGAACACCCCCCCCGCGACCACCGCCGCCATCCGGTTGTTGTTCAACCAGTGAGACATCACCCACCCAAATCCGAGCGCGGCGACGATCTCGGGGATGACGATGAAGAAATTGAAGATGCCCATGTAGACGCCGGTCTTCCCGGCCGGAATGGCCCCGGCCAGGATCGAATAGGGCATCGAGAGCGTGCTGGCCCAGGCGATGCCGACGCCGACCATGGACAACAGAAGCAGGGTCGGGTTGGTGATGACGGAGACGGACAGGAGCCCCGCGGCACCGGCCAGGAGGCAGATGGCATGGGTGCCCTTCCGCCCCCGGCGGCGGGCCAGGGGCGGCAGCAGGAAGGCGAACGCGAAGCACACGGCCGAGTACGCCCCGAAGCAGACGCCGGCCCACTCGACACCCTGCTGGTAGCGGGACGAGCCCGGTGTGGCGCCGAACACGTTGGTGGCGACCGCAACCGGGAAGTAGAGCCACATGCAGAAGAGGCCCAGCCAGGTGCAGATCTGCACCAGGGCCAGCTGGCGCATGGTGGCTGGCATCGCCCGCACGGCAGCCACGATCTGGTTGAAACCGGCGCCGATGCCGGCGGTCGCGGCCTTCTCGCGCTCAAAGGCGGCGAGGTCCGGGGGCGGCTTCTCCGGGGTGGTGAGAATGGTGTAGAGCACCGCCCCGAAGAAGGCGGCGGCGCCGACGTAGAACGACCACCGGACGGTCACGGGGATGGTCCCGGCGAGGCTGGGTCCCACGCCGAGCCAATTGGTCATGATCCACGGCAGCGCCGACGCGACCACCGCGCCAAACCCGATAAAAAAGCTTTGCATCGCGAAGCCACGGGTGCGCTCCTCGGGGGGCAGCAGGTCCGCCACGAAGGCCCGGAACGGCTCCATGCTGATGTTGATCGACGCATCGAGAATCCAGAGCAGCCCGGCCGCCATCCAAAGGGTGCTCGAGTTCGGCATGGCGATCAGCGCGAGCGAGCTCAGGATGGCGCCCACCAGGAAGTACGGTCGCCGGCGCCCCAGAGGAGGCCACCAGGTGCGGTCGCTCAGGTGGCCGATGATGGGCTGGACGATGAGGCCGGTGAGCGGGGCGGCGAGCCAGAGCATCGGGATCTGGTCGGGTCGGGCGCCGAGGTACTCGTAGATGGCGCTCATGTTGGCCATCTGGAGACCCCAGCCGAACTGGATGCCGAGGAACCCGAAACTCATGTTCCAGACGGGCCAGAACCGCCCGGTGCTCCCTGCCATGGAGTCTCCTGGGTTTGCCAAACGATGGAGATCGATGAGCCCCGCGCTATGCTCTGGCGGGCCTTGCGGGTGCCGAAACCGGTCCTGGTGTTTTCGTCGACCTGCTGAGCCGTCTATGCGGAAGGGCTACCCAGTTCGCGTACTTCCACCGAACCTGCCGGCAGGGTGCAGTACCACGCGCGCTCCACGGTCACCGATTCCACCGGATAGATGAGCCCGCCCTGGCCCAGAATGTCCTGCAGCCGCACCTCGACCTCCACGCGATCCACCGGTGACGTGCCCGGGTTGCCGCGGCCCGCCTTCAGCGCCCGCATCTCCATCGTCTCCTGCCAGTCGGGACGGGCGGATTCGGCAAAGGCCAGTCCCGGGCCGACTTGCTCGGCCTGGACGAGGTAGCCCTGGCCGTACACATCGACGACCGCTTCGCTCGGACTGGCATTCGCGACCAGGCGATAGATACCGGGCGCGTGGGTGGGTGTCAGCGATTCGCGCACAGTTTCGCGATACAATCGGGT
>DASWKS010000086.1:0-15353 GCA_036396495.1 Gemmatimonadales bacterium | reverse complement strand
TTGCATCGAGTGGGTGATGCGAACCAGCCGGTCGGCCGGTGGGGTGGAGGCACCCGCGACTGCCCGGGCCGCTTCCCCTGCGGCACCGGCCACGGCGGCGGCTTCACGCGCCACGAAGGTGCGGATGCTCTGGGTTGACTGTTCGGTCGGGCGTGGTGCGGCGGGGGGCGGGGCGCTGTCCACCAGGGACCGGAGCCGGTTGGCCAGGGCGAATGCGGCCCGGTCGCCGTCTTCGTCCCACACCGAAGCCCGGGCCGCCAGGCGCTCCAACTCGGCGTGGGCTTCGCGCAGGGCGGGCAGCGCCTCGGCCCATCCCAGGGAGGAGTCCCGGATCAGGCGAGTGATATGCTCCAGCTGGCTCGCAGCCCGGGTGTAGGATGCCGGACCGGCCAGCATGGCAGCCCCCCGGAGCGCTCGTGCAAGACGCACGACACTGTCCCCTTCGGGCGGGGTCGGTCCGAGGAGGATTGCCAGAGCCCGTAGGTAGTCAGCTGCTTCGCGGGCAAAGAATTCGGAGCGGCCTGCGGATCCGAGCATGTCTTTCCCCTGGTTCCTCAGGGCAACCTTCGGGCCGTCCGGATCAGGCGGCCCATTTCGGTGACGGCTTCGACCATGCCATGCAGGACGGCGCGGCTGACGACGCTGTGGCCGATGTTCAGTTCCTCGATCTCCTCGATGGCGGCGACCGGCTGCACGTTGAGATAGGTCAAGCCGTGCCCCGCGTGTGCGTCCAGTCCCAACCGGCGGGCCAGTCGGGCGGCCGATCGGACCTCCTCCAGGGCGGCATGACTCTCGCGCCAGGTATGCGAGTAGCGGCCGGTATGCAGCTCGACGGCCTGCACGCCCAGCTGGGCCGATGCTTCCACCGCCGCCGCGGTGGGATCGATGAAGAGGCTCACTCGGATCGCGGCCGAGCGCAACCGCTGGATGGTGTCGATCAGGGCCGGGTCGCGGCGGCTCACATCGAGGCCGCCTTCGGTGGTGATCTCTTCGCGCCGTTCGGGAACGAGGGTCGCCTGGTGCGGCCGGAGCCGACAGACAAGTTCGGTAATATCGGACGCAGTGGCCAGCTCCACGTTCAACACCGTCGTGACCGATTCACTCAACTCCAGGAGATCGTCATCCTGGATGTGGCGGCGATCCTCGCGCAGATGCGCGGTGATCCCGTGGGCTCCGGCGGCTTCGCACAGGCGCGCCGCGGCGGCCGGACTGGGCTCGTCGGTACGACGGGCCTGTCGCACCGTCGCCACGTGGTCGATGTTGATGTAGAGCCGGATGGGGCGCATTGCTCGTGACGTTCAGCGTCGTTTAGTTTCGCACCACGTTATCCGAGGAGCAGACCATCGTGCGAGCCCTGACTGTGTTGTTTCTGGTCCTGCTGGCCGCATGCGGCGGCGGAAGCACGGCCAGTGTGGAACCAGACCCCGGGCCGAACGCGGCGCTGGATCAGTTCATCCGCGCCGTGAGTGACAGTAACCTGGCTCGCATGGCCCAGCTCTGGGGCACGTCGAGCGGTTCGGCGGCGGAGACCGGGAAGCCCAGCGATTATCCCCGGCGCATCGCAATCATTCACGCCTATCTGCGGGGCAGCAAGGTAAAGGTACTGGCGGAGCCGGAACGCAGCAGCTCTCGCGCGGTGCTGCTGGTGGAGGTCACCCGCGACGACTGTCGTCGGCAGGTGCCCTTCACGCTGACCCGGACCGGTCAGGGCCAATGGCTGGTGGAGGCCATCGAGCTGGGTGTGCTCGGCTCTCCCGGGCGCCCGTGCGCGATGGATGACCGCAAGCCCGGGGATCGCTGAGCCGGAACCGAAACCGGCCGGATGACGTTTCACTCGGTGAGCTCGAGCAGGATGCCGGCCGTGGCTTTGGGGTGAATGAAGGCAATGCGGCGGCCACCCGCGCCGGAACGGGGGGTTTCGTCCACCAGGCGATAACCGAGGGCCCGGCAGGCGGCCAGGGCCGCCTCGAGGTCGGGCACCCGGTAACAGATATGGTGGATGCCGGGACCGTGCCGGGCCAGGAACCGGGCGATGGGCCCGTCGGGGCTGACCGGTTCGAGCAGCTCGATCTCGGGGCCGCCAAAGGGGAGCGAGACGATGCGGGCTCCGTCGGCTTCCTCGGCGCGATGAGGGACGACGCCCAGGACGTCACGATAGAATGCCAGCGCGGTATCGATGCTTTCGACGGCGATTCCGATGTGCGCAACGGTAGGCATCATGGCGCTTGAGGGCTGAAGTAACCTGAGGGTCTCAGGGGAATTCTAACGGAGATTGAGATGGCTGACAGCAAGAACACAGTTCCAGTCACGGACGATACCTTTGCCGGCGTGGTCGAAAAAGGACAGGGGCTGGTGCTGGTGGACTTCTGGGCTGAGTGGTGCGGTCCCTGCCGGATGATCGCCCCGTCGCTGGAACAGCTCGCGGTGCAATACGAGGGCAAGGCGACCATCGTCAAGATGGATGTCGACGCCAACATGCGCACCCCGATGCGATTCAACGTGCGCTCCATCCCGACGCTGATGTTCTTCAAGGACGGCAAGCACGTGGACACGGTCATCGGCGCGGTGCCGAAGACCACGCTGGAGGCAAAGATCCAGCAGCATCTCTAGACCAGCGCCAGTCGCGCATCGCGAGCGCCCCCGCCCCCAAGGTGACACCTGGAGGCGGGGGCGTCACATTTCGGGCATGGCGGGACCTTCTCGTGACTCGTGACTCGCAAATCGCCACTCTATATGTCGTTGCCACGCCGCTCGGCAACCTCGGCGATCTGAGTCCCCGGGCGGCTGAGGTGTTGCGCACGGTACCGGTGGTCGCCGCCGAAGACACCCGCCGGACCCGACAGCTGTTGAGCCATCTCGAAGCCCATCCCAAGCTCCTCAGCTTTCACGCGCATTCCGAGCCCGGCCGGTTGCAGGAGCTGGCATCCCTGGTCGAACGCGGGACTGATGTGGCGTTGGTGACCGACGCCGGAACTCCCGCCGTCAGTGATCCCGGAGCCACACTGGTCCAGGCCGTGCGGGACCGCGGCGGGGATGTCGTCCCCATCCCGGGACCCTCGGCCGTGATCACGGCCCTCTCCGCCAGCGGCTTTTCCGCCGATCGTTTCATTTTTCTGGGATTTCTGCCCCGGAAGGGAGCCGAGCGGGAACGCCTGTTGCGGCAGGTGGCGCAAAGCGAGCTGACCGTGGTTCTGTTCGAGGCGCCGCCACGGCTGCATGGCTTGCTCGAGGACCTGGCCCGTGAGGCCGGTGAGGAGCGGCGCGCAGCCGTGGCGAGGGAGCTGACCAAGTTGCATGAAGAAACCAGGGTCGGAACGCTGGCCGAGCTGGCCGGACATTACGGGAAGACGGAACCGCGGGGCGAATGCACCGTAGTGGTCGAGGGGAGCGAGCCACCACTGGCGCCGGTGGCCGACTCGGAGGCGGCCCGTGCCATCGCATCCCGATTGCTGGCGACCGGCGTGACGCGGCGGGAGGCCGCTCGCCAAGTCGCGGTCGAAACCGGACTCTCGCGCAACGCGGCCTACCGCCTGGTCATGGAGCTGCCATGATCGGTAGGCTGGCGCTAATTGCCGTGATGTCGGCGGCACCGATCGCGGCGGCCGAGGCCCAGCTGACCATCGGACGGTTGCACTACGACGGGGGCGGGGACTGGTATGCCAACCCGTCGAGCCTGCCCAATCTGCTCAAGACGATTGGCGAACGAACCACCCTGAAGGTCGCGGCCCGCGAGGTGGTGGTTCAGCTCAGGGAAGACCGGTTATGGGATCTGCCCTACCTCTACATGACCGGGCATGGCAACGTGCGGTTCTCCGATGCCGATCTGGAGATTCTCCGCCGCTGGCTCCGGCAGGGCGGGTTTCTGCATGCCGATGACAACTATGGTATGGATGAGTCGTTCCGGCGGGAAATGAAGCGGGTGTTTCCGGAGGCCGAACTGGTGGATGTGCCGGCCGATCATCCGATCTATCGGGTGGTGTATCCGTTTCCCCGTGGAATACCCAAGATTCATGAACACGATGGCAAGCCGGCCCAGGGACTGGGCCTCTTTCTGGACGGGCGGCTGGCGGTGTTCTACTCCTATGAAACGGACCTGGGTGATGGCTGGGAAGACCCCGAAGTTCACAAGGATCCTCCCGAGAAACGCGAGTCCGCCTTGCGGCTGGGCGTGAATCTATTCGCGTACGCGGTGGGGTACGGCTCGTGAGTCGGACTGGCGAGGCATTGGACCGGTTAGGCCGTCCGCTGCGCCTTACCAGCGGCGCCGGCTGGGGTCTGGGCGCGGTCGCGGCCATGGCGGCCGTACTGGGTCTGGCGGCCTGGTCCATCCGGTTGGGGCTGGCCGGTCCCGCGACGGTCACTTTCGTCGCCTGGGGCGGGGCGGCCCTGAGTGTGGTCCTCTTCCTCTGGCTGGCCCGCCGCGAGCGTCACCGGCTGGGGCCGCGTGATCTTGCGGGTGCGATCGAGTCCGCCGGCGGCGCCCGGCGCGGCGCGCTTCGGGGTCAGCTGGAGGCGCCGGCCGCCGGCACTTCATCGGGACTGGCCTTCGTGGCCGACGAGGTCTGCTCGGCCCGGGTCGATTCCCAGGGGGGCGAGGCGCTCCACCAGTTGTCGCGTCGGCTGCGCCGGCGGGCCGGCTGGCTCGGGCTGGCTGCCCTGGCCGCGATCACTGCGCTGGCGTCGGCCCGTCCGGCCCGGGGCCCCGTGGCGATCCTCTGGCGTCCGGGCCAGGCGCTGCAGCTGCTGCGGGCACCAGTGCGGTTACGCGCCGTTCCCGACGTGGTTGACCGAGGTGGAGAGGTCACCTTGCTGTTGGAAGCTGAAGGACAGCGGTCGGCCACCCTCTTCAGCCGGGCTCCGGGGCAGCCGTGGGCTCAAACGCCGGTCATGCTGGATTCGCTGGGGCAGGCGGAACGGCGGCTCGAGGGGCTGGCGAGCGACATGTACTTCCGGCTCTCGAGCGGCAGCCGCGGTTCCGACACGGTACACGTCCGGGTGCGGATCCCGGCCTTTCTCGGCGCGTTGCGGGTCACGGCATGGTATCCCGATTACCTGGGGCTGGAAGACGAGTCGCTGCCCCTCAGCGGCGACACCCTGATGCTCCCAGCCGGCACCACGCTCGATACCGAAGGCGAGGCATCCACCGTGCTGACGTCGGCCGTCTGGCTCGGTCCGGGCCGGCGGGTGACTCTCAATCCGAAAGGCCGCCGCTTCGCGGGTCAGTTCGTCCCGTTGCAGAGCGGCAGCTGGACTCTGTCGCTGCTGGCCGACGACGGCACACCGGTGGCAAGCGATCCGGTGCGCATCCCGCTGGTGGTCGTCCCGGACAGCATCCCGGTGGTGGAGGTTCCCTCTCCCGGGGTCGACACCATCGCTCCGCTCGACCTGCGGATTCCGCTCCTGATCGACGCGCGGGACGATCATGGCATCGTCCGCATCGACGTCGCCAGCCGAACCTCCGGCACGACCCCGGTGGTGGAATCGGTGGCGCTCTCCGAGCAGTCGCGCGAGCGCGCACTGGTCGAGTTCGTATTCGACCTCTCGGCCCGCGCGCTCCACCCGGGCGACACGGTCCGCTACCTAGTGCGTGCGACCGACAACAGTCCCCAACGCCAGGTCGGTGAATCCCGCGAGTTCATCGTGGTGGTGCCCACCGAATCCGATCAACGCCAGGCGCAACGGGAAGCCTCGGGTCAGGCGCGACAACAGCTCGATTCACTGGTGGCCGCGAGCCGGCGCCTGGAACGGCAATCGGAAGACCTGGCGCGGGAGCGGATCCGGGCCGAAGGGCAGGGCCGGGACCAGCAGGCGCTGGGATTCGAAGAGGCCCGCCGCGCCGAGGCGGTGGCTCGCAGCCAGGAGGAGCTGCTGCGTCAGGCCGACCAGCTGCGCGAAACCCTCGAAGCGATGGAAGAGGCGGCGCGACGGGGCGAGGAGGCCGACACGGCGCTGGCGCGGCGACTGGCCGAAATCGGTGAGCAACTGGATCGCGCGCTCACGCCGGAGCTGCGGCAGAAACTGGCGGAGTTGCAGAAGTCGCTCCAGAACCTCGATCCCCAGGCCGCGCGCGAGGCCCTCAAGCAGCTGGCGGAAGCCCAGCAGGCATTGCGCGAAGCGCTGGAGCGGGCCCGCGAGCTGTTCCGCCGGGCCGCGTTGGAGGGCGAGCTTAGTGCGCTGGCCGACGATGCCAAGGAGCTGGCCACCGAGCAGAAGAAGTGGAACCAGACCGCCGCGGCCAGCGATTCGGCCGCGGCCGCCGCCGCCGAACAGAAACTGGCGGCCCAGGCCGATACCCTGGCCGGCGGACTGGAGCGGGCGTCGCAACAGATGGAAGAGGCTGGCGCCAGGCAGCAGATGAGCCAGACGGCCCAGCAGGCTCGTCAGGCGGCGCAGCAGATGCGGAACGCCGCGGCCTCGTCCCAGAAAGGCCAGCGACAGCAGGCGCGGCAACAAGGTGAACAGGCCCAATCGCAGATGGAACAGGTGGAGCGCGAGACCTCCGAACAGCGGGACCAGCAGCAGGAAACCTGGCGCAAGGAAGTGCTACAGGCGCTGGACCGGGCTCTGGCGGAAACCGCGACCCTGAGCCGGCAGCAGCTGGACGTGGCCGGCGGGTTTCGGCGGGGGGCCACCCTGAGCTCGGCCCGGCGGGAACAGGCCACAGTGGAAGAGAGCGCCCAGAAGCTGCTGGAGCAGGCTACCGCTCTGGCGGGGAAGAACGCGCTGGTCTCGCCCCAGATCGCGGTGGCGCTGGCGGTGGCCCGGCGCGAGATGGGGCTCGCGAGAGACGCGGTCTCGTCCGCCAGTCCCAACCTGCGCGAAGCGGCCGAACGGGCCGGCGACGCGGTAGACGCGCTCAACGCCGCGGCCTTTCAGATGGTGCGATCGCGCGATGATGTCTCCGGCTCGTCGTCGGGGTCGGGTCTGGCGGAAGCCTTGGAGCGGATGACCCAGATGGCGCAGCAGCAGGGTCAGCTGAGCCAGCAGGCCGGTGGTCTGCTCCCCATGGCGGGCTCGGCGTCGATTCAGCAGCAGTTGCAGGCGATGGCCGCGCACCAGCGCTCACTGGCCCGCGAGATGGAACGGATGCGGGCCGAGGGACAGATTCCCGGCGCCCGGCAGCTGGCCGAGGAAGCCAAGGAGCTGGCCCGAAAGCTGGAAGCCCACCAGCTCGATCGTGAAACGGTGCAACGCCAGGAACGCCTGTTCCGCCGCATGCTCGATGCGGGGCGAACCCTGCGGGGCGAAGAGGAGGATGAACGGAAGGAACGGCAGAGCACCGCCGCCAAGGAAGGCGAAGTGCGTTTGCCTCCCGCGCTGCGGCGCAGACTGGGCGAAGACGGCGCGATCCGATTCCCCACCTGGGATGAGCTGCAGCGACTTTCCCCGGAGGAGCGGCGCATGGTCACCGAATACTTCCGGCGGCTGGCGTCGAGGAACGGCCGATGACGGGTCGCGCCCTGTGCTTGCTGCTGGGTTGGGCGGTGCCGGCCGCGGCGCAACGGACGCCCTACGACCGTGCCTTCGAGCTGGAACGCAGGGGCAGCTATGTCCAGGCCGCGGCAGGCTACCGCCAGATCCTGACCGCTCATCCGGCCGACCTGAACTCGTTGCTGGGACTGGAGCGGGTGCTTCATGAGCTGGGTCGTTCCGGTGACCTGGGACCGCCGGCCTCGGCGGCGGTGGCGGCCGAGCCCAAGAATCCCGTGCTGTTCGCCGTGGCGGTGCGGGCCTGGACCGCGGCCGATCGGGCCGATTCGGTCGTGGGGCTGGTCAACCGCTGGTCCGCCGTCGAGCCGGCCAGCGAGGCGCCTTATCGCGAATGGGGGTTCGCGGCGCTGGCCCGGCGCGATCGGACGGCGGCCCGAAGGGCCTATCAATTGGGGCGTGAACGGCTGGGCCGTCCCGATGCGCTTGCCGGGGAGATCGCGCAGCTGGCCACCTGGGAAGGCGACTATTCGCTCGCCGTCTCGGAATGGCTGCTGGCCATTCGCGCCACGCCGGGCTATCGCGGATCCGCGGTCGGGCTGTTGAGCCAGATTCCGGTGGACCGGCGGGCGCCGCTCCTGGCCGAGCTGGACCGTCGGGCCCAGGCGCCGACCGATCAACTCGCCGCCAGCCTGGCCGCCCGGTGGAACGAACCGACCTCCGGGTTCGAGCGGCTGATGCGACGGCTCCCCGTTGGAGCCCAGGGCGTCGGTCCGCTGCAGGAGTTCCTGGAGGAGGTGCGGAGCGGCACTGGGCGAGATGCATCACTGGCGCGGGCTCGAACGCTGGAGGCACTGGCCGAGCGGCAGACCACGCAACGGGCCAAACATCTGGCCGAAGCGGCCCGGGCTTATTCCGATGCGGGCGAGCAGAACTCGGCGCGGCGCATGCTGGCGCAGCTGTCCATCGATCCGCGGGCTTCGCCGGACGCGGCGGCCACCGCCGGCGCCACGCTGGTGGGCGTGCTCATTTCGGAAGGGAAGCTGGAGGAGGCGGATCGCCGGCTGGCGGATCTCAAGCAAACGATCTCGCTGGAGGAGCATGAGCGCCTGACCCATCGGCTGGCGCGTGCCTGGCTGCGCGACGGGAAGACCGACCGGGCCGAACGCCTGGTGGCCACCGACAGCACCGTGGAGGGCTTCGCCCTTCGGGGCCGGGCCCGGTTGTACCGGGGCGACCTGGCCGGGGCGAGCCATGATCTGGCCGCGGCCGGTCCGTTCGCCGCCGAGCGGAGTGACGCCACCGAACGCGCGGCCATTCTGGCCATCCTGCAGGTCATCGACCGCGATTCGCTGCCGGCGCTCGGGGCGGCCTTCCTGGCGTTGGAACGGGGCGATTCCGCCGGCGCCGCCGGCGGGTTTTCCGCGGTCGGCGCCGGTCTGCCACCCGACCGGGGCGGAGCCCAGCTGTTTCTGCTGGCGGGGCAATTGCGCGCCGGCCAAGGCGCGGTGCCCGAGGCCGAGCAGCTCTTCGTCAAAGCGGCCACCGTCGCCAGCAGCGCGGCGGCTCCCGCGGCCGGCCTGGAGCTGGCGCGCATCATGATCCGGCAGGGTCGGCCCAAGGACGCGATCGCGGCGCTGGAACAGCTGATTCTGGAGTTTCCTCAGAGCGCCGTGGCGCCGCAGGCGCGGCGACTGCTCGATACGGTTCGGGGCGGAGCCCCTCAGGGATGAAACGACGCACCTTCGTGGCGGCCGGTGCCGCCTCGCTGATGCCCGGGCTTTGGCGGATGCCGGGAAGCGCGAGCTGGCTGCTGGTGCCGATGGACGAAGGCCAGGCCGATCATCTCAAGGCATACGGGGTGGCCTTCCGCGCCCTGGAGCGGGGTGAACGAGGCGAATGGTTCCTCAACTGGCGTGGCGGATCGTTTCTTCTCCCGGCCACGGCGGCCGCGTCGCGCGATGCGACTCTGGCGGGCGTGACGGTCGAGCCGGTGGAGGACGGGCAGGTAGCGCAGATCCGGGCTGAGATTCAGAGTGGCAACGCCGATGCGGTGCCGCTAGAGAAGGCCCCCAAGGTGGCGGTCTACGTTCCGCCCAATACCGCGCCCTGGGACGACGCGGTCACCATGGTGCTCAACTACGCGGGCATCAAGTACGAGAAGATCTGGGACGAGGAGGTCATCGGTCCCCGGCTCAAGGATTTCGACTGGCTCCATCTGCACCACGAAGATTTCACCGGGCAGTACTCCAAGTTCTATCTCAACTACTCCGGCGCGCCCTGGCTGGCTGAGATGGTGGATCGTAACCAGCGGATGGCGCGCCAGCTGGGGTTTCCCAACGTCCCGGCCCTCAAGCGGGGCGTGGCGAAGGGCATCGCGGGGTTCGTGGAGGACGGCGGCTTCCTCTTCGCCATGTGCACCGCGACGGAGACACTGGACCTGGCGCTGGCCAGCGACGGAACCGACATCGCGGCCAGCTACGCCGACGGGTCCCCGATGGACCCGCAGGCCGGGAGCAAAATGCAGTGGGACCGGGCGCTGGCGTTTCAGGACGCCAAGCTGGAGCAGAATCCGGTGGCCGCGGTCTTTTCCGACATCGACGGCCACCAGGTGAACTCGGTCGGCGGCCGCCAGCCGCTGGGCAGCTTCTCGCTGTTCAGCTTCTCGGCCAAGATCGATCCGGTCGCCACGATGCTGGTGCAGAACCATCGCCAGGCCATTCCCGACTTCTACGGATTAACCACCTCGTTCACCCGCCACACCCTCAAGCCCGGCGTCACCATTCTGGCCGAAGAGGCCGAAGCGCCCTGGGTCAAGTACATCCACGGCGACCGGGGCCGCGGCACCTGGACCTTCTTCGGGGGGCACGATCCGGAGGACCCGCAGCACCAGATCGGGGATGTGCCCACCGATCTTTCCCTGCACCCGCACTCGCCGGGATACCGGCTCATTCTCAACAATGTGTTGTTTCCCGCGGCCAAGAAGAAGGAACTGAAAACCTGATTCACGATTGACAGTTGACGATTGACAATTGCGGTACTCATTTCGGGGATCGAGGCCGGCCTGAGAAGTTGTCAATTGTCAATCGTCAATGGTCAATCGCGCGCCATGAACCGCATTTCCCCCGAAGTCCAGACTGAGCTGGCCCGCGAGATCGCCCTCGCCGGCGGACGCGAGGTGTGTTTCGTCGCGTCCCTGGACGCGGAGGGGCGCATCGTGGAAGCGCGCGCCGTGGCGCGCGGGACCGCCGACATGGTGCTCGCGCTTCCCGGCGTGGCCCGGACCGGCCAGATGGTGCTGCACAACCATCCCTCGGGTGAGCTGGAGCCCTCCCAACCCGATCTCTTCGTCGCGGCCCGGCTGCACGACGGCGGGGTCGGGTTCGGCATCATCTCCAACAGCGCCGATGCCTTGTATGTAGTGGTGGAAGTAGGGCGGCCCGAGCCGGTGCTCAGGATCGACCCCTTTGATGTGGTCGACACCCTGGGGGAACGGGGGCCGATCGCGCCCCTCCTCGGTGCCTATGAAGACCGGCCCAGTCAGCGCGACATGGCCGCCCACATCGCGGACGCCTACAACGACGGGGGCGTGGTGCTGCTCGAGGCCGGCACCGGAGTCGGCAAGTCATTCGCCTACCTGGTGCCGGCACTGGCGTGGGCCCGGGCCAACCGGGAGCGCACCATCGTCAGTACCAACACCATCAACTTGCAGGAGCAGCTGGTTGGGAAAGACCTGCCGGTGCTGGCGCGGGCACTGAGTGACGACGAGTACCGGCCCCGCTGGGCCCTGCTCAAGGGATGGCGCAATTACCTCTGCCTCTCCCGGCTGGAGCAGGCGATGGGGCATCAGCACTCGTTGCTGGAACCGGAGCGGGTGCAGGAGCTGATCGGCCTGACCGAATGGGCCACGCGGACCAGCGACGGCACCCTGGCGGATCTGCCGGTGACGCCGTCGCACGAGGTGTGGGATGAGGTAGCGGCGGAGCCGGACCTGTGCACCCGGATCCGTTGCCAGCATTTCGAACGCTGCTTCCTGTTCCGGGCCCGGCGCCGCGCGGCCGAGGCCGACGTGGTGGTCGTCAATCATCATCTGCTGGCCGCGGACCTGGCGGTGAGGCAGGCCTCGGATAACTGGCAGGACGCCGCGGTCCTGCCGCCATATCAACGGTTGATTCTGGATGAGGCGCACCACCTGGAGGACGTGGCGGCGGGGCACCTCGGTCTGCAGGTCACCAGCCGGGGCGTCCGGCGGTTGCTGGCGCGCTTCGAACGGGGCGGCCGGGGATTGGCGCCGGCGCTGGCAGTGGAGCTGTCCCGGGGCGCCGACCCGCTCTCCCGGTCGAGCCTCGACGTGCTGCAGCAACGGCTGGTGCCGGGACTGGCCCACGCCCGCATCGCGGCCGATGCGCTCTTCGCGCGACTGTTCACCCGCCTCACGGACATTCCGGGAGGGGTGCTGCGGGTCGACGAAACCTTCGCCCTGGACGCGGTGTGGGAACAGGGTCTCTCGGCCGAGCTGCATGAGGCGGTGCTGGGGTTCCGGCGATTGCGCGACGACGTCGAATTGATCGTGGATCGGCTGAGCTCGGGCGACATGTCGGAGCGGCGGCAGCAACTCCTCACCGAAATGCGCGGGGTGCTGCGCCGGCTGGAAGGCACGGCCGAAGGGCTGACCCAGACCCTGCAGCCCGCGCCGGCCGGGCCCCCGATGGTGCGGTGGATCGAGCGAGCCGATGCGCGCAATCGACAGGTGGCCCTGCACGCCGTCCCACTCGACCTGGCTCCGATTCTGCGCGAAACCCTCTTCGACCGGTTGCGGACCGTGGTGCTCACCAGCGCGACGCTCGCGGCCGGCGGCGATTTCTCGTTCCTCGAAAAGCGGACCGGGCTGGCGGCGGAGCCGTCCCCGGTGACGGTGCGGGAGCTGCTCCCGTCACCCTTCGATTTCGGGGCCCAGTGCCTGTTCGGTGTGCCGAGCGATATTCCGGACCCGCGGGATGACGAGCTGGGGCACGACCAGGCGGTGGCGCATGTAGTGGAGGAGCTGGCCGCTGCGTCGGACGGGGGCATGTTTGTGCTGTTCACGTCCCACGGCGCGTTACGGCGGACCGGGAGCGCGCTCCGGGCCGGGCTGGGCTCGCGCTGGCCGTTGCTGGTGCAGGGCGAAGCGCCCCGGGACCAGTTGTTGCGCCGATTTCGCGACAGCGGACGGGCGATTCTGCTAGGCACCGACTCCTTCTGGGAAGGGGTCGATGTGCCTGGGCGGGCGCTCCGCGCCCTGGTTCTCTGCAAGCTACCTTTCAAGGTTCCGACCGAGCCGCTGACTGCGGCGCGGCTGGAACGGCTGGCGGAGCAGGGGGAGGACGGGTTCTGGAGCTACCTCCTCCCCAACGCAGCCCTGAAGCTCAAGCAGGGATTCGGGCGACTGATCAGGAGCCGCTCGGACGTCGGGGTGGTGGTTCTGCTTGACCGGCGGGTGGTGGTAAAGCGTTACGGGCCCATGATCCTGGAGGGACTGCCGCCGGCCGAACGGGTGGTGGGTACCTGGGCCGAGGTACGCACCAAGTGTGAGGATTTCTTCGCGCGCTTTGGCATTGGAGCGGAAGTATGACGGGGATCGCGCCGAGCAAGATCGTGTGCGTAGGCCGCAACTACCTGGCGCATGCGCGGGAGATGGGCAATGAGGTCCCGGCGCAGCCAATGTTGTTTCTCAAGCCGCCCAGTGCCCTGATCGGTCCCGGCGATGCGATCGTCATTCCACCCGAGTCGAAGCAGGTCGAGTACGAAGCGGAAATCGGCGTGGTGATCGGGCAGCGACTCCGCCGGGTGATAGCCGCGGTCGCCGAAAGGGGAATCCGGGGTTTCACCTGTGTCAATGATGTGACGGCCCGCGATCTCCAGAAAACGGACGGCCAATGGGGTCGGGCGAAGGGGTTCGACAGCTTCTGTCCGGCCGGTCCGTCGGTGGTGAACGGGCTGGACTGGCGGCGGCTCGAGGTCATAGGACGGGTGAACGGTGAGGAGCGACAGCGCGGCAAGGCGGCCGAGATGCACTTCGACATTCCGGGGCTGCTCGCCTTCATCAGCAACGCGATGACCCTGGAGCCGGGCGATCTGGTGCTCACCGGCACTCCCGCCGGCGTCGGCCCGCTCCGTGCGGGGGACGAGGTCGAGGTGGAGATTCCCGGCGTCGGGGTGCTGCGGAATCCGGTGAGGGCGGAGGCGGCATGATCGAACCCAGCGCGCGGGTCCAGGCCCTGCCCGGATACCCGCTGGCCGAGATCCCGTCCATCAAGCGGCGGCTGATCCAGGCCGGCGTGGACGTGATCGACCTGGGCGCGGGAGACAACGAAGCCCCGCCTCCGGCGCCGGTGGTGGAGGCGCTGCGCGAGGCGGTACGCGATCCCGCCCTGAGCAAGTACGGCTTCCAGCAGGGTCTCCTCCAGTTCCGGCAGGCCGTCTCGCGCTACCTGGAGCGACGGTTCGGCCTTCGGTTCGATCCGGTCAGTGAGACGCTGCCCTTGATCGGATCGAAGGAAGGCCTGGCGCATCTCCCGCTGGCGGTGGCCGACCCGGGCGATGTGTGCATCGTCCCCGAGCCGGGCTACCAGGCCTACCTGGGCGGGACACTGCTCGCGGCCTGCGAGCCGCACGTGGTGCCGCTCCGGCAGGAGCAACGGTTTCTGCTGGAGCTGGACGAGGTCCCCCCCGCGGTCCTCAGCCGGGCCAAGGTGGCATTCGTCAACTATCCCAACAATCCCACTGCAGCCGTGGCCCCGCGGGACTACCTGGAGCGAACGGTGGCGGCCTGCCGGCGGTACGGGATCCTGCTCGGCTACGACAACGCGTACTGCGACCTCACTTTCGGCGGCTACGTGGCGCCCAGCATCTTCGAAATCCCGGGGGCCCGTGACGTGGCGGTGGAGTTCTTCTCGCTGTCGAAGACATTCTCGATGACCGGGTGGCGACTCGGCTGGGCCGTGGGTCGGCCGGACCTGATCGCGGCGTTGACGAAGGTGAAGTCCTACGTGGACACCGGCCCCTTTCTGGCACTGCAGCAAGCCGCGGTCGTGGCGCTGGATCGAGCCGAGGAATTCGTCGCGCCGATCAAGGCCACGCTCCAGGAGCGGCGGGATGCATGTGTCGATAGCCTGGTGGGCGCCGGGTTCCCGGTTCGGCGGCCGGAGGCCGCCATGTATCTCTGGGTCCCGCTCCCGCCCGGGGTGGCGTCACTGCCGTTCTGCCGGCGGGCTCTGGAGGAGGAGGGGGTGGCGGTGTTAGGCGGTGCGGCGTTCGGCCCGGCGGGCGAGGGGTATTTCCGGATCGCCCTCACCGCGGGGCCGGCGCGCCTGCGCGAAGCGGTGACTCGACTGGCCCGGGCCCTGGCGAGGGTTCGCGAGGAGCAACTTGCCCCGGCCTCCTGAATTCAAGTTGCCGCGCCGGCCCGACCGGACCTGGTGGTGGGCCGTCGCCGCCAGCGCGATGGTGCACCTCCTGATCCTCTCGGTCCGGGCGACCGACTGGTTCTGGTCGGAAGGGACGCCGCCCGAGGTCAGGTTCATCCCGTTGCAGCCGGTGCTGCCGCAGGTCGACATGCCCTCCCGGCGCCCACCCATACCGGCCCCGGAGCCGCAACGGCGGCGGCGTTCCGATCTGCCGCCGCCGGTGGCGCGCGAACCGGAGCGGCCGCCCTCGGACGTCACCGAGGCGGATCGTCCGGGGGTGCCGCTGGCGCCGCGGGACAGTGGCGGCGTCGCGGTCGAGCCTCCGGGTCCCGACGCGCCGCGGGGCATCCCCCGGCTCCGACCCCAGCTGGGCGAAGGGAAGCTCTGGGTGACGCCGCTGCCGTTGGCCCCCCAGGAGCTGGCGCAACGGCTAACCCGGACCCACTACGAGCTGGTGGACAGCGCGGTCAGCGAGATCGT
>DASWKS010000085.1:0-2892 GCA_036396495.1 Gemmatimonadales bacterium | reverse complement strand
AGACGCGCTCAGGCCCGGCGAAAACCACGGTCTCAGCGGCCTGGGGCGCCGAGCCTGAAGTACAATGCGCCACCCCCGGCGGTCCCGATGATGAGCTCCAGTCGGCCGTCACCGTCCAGGTCGGCGGCAGCCGGGGCGGTGGCTGGCGGTAGGTCGAGTTGGAAGGACGGGTCTCGCTCGAAGCGCGGGACCGAGCGGGTCCCCCGATTCCGGTACAGCACCACGCCCTGGTCGTCCGAACCGATCAGCAGGTCGAGGTCGCCGTCCCCGTCTATGTCGGTCAACAGCGGGGCGCTGCGACGCCCGATGTCGATGGCGTCGAACTCGTCGCTCACCAGGACGAAGCGCGGGGCCCGCGGGGTGCCATCGTTGCGATAGAAATTGAGGACGCCCGAGGCTTCGCCCACCAAGAGATCGAGATCGCCGTCCCCGTCGACGTCCCCCATGGCGGGCGTGGTATTGCTCCCCCGGGTGATGGTCACCAGCGCGGAATCGACCAGGGTAAACCCGGGCCGGGGGCCGGCCTCCAGCCGGTACCACGCGACAGAAGCGCCGAAAGAGCCCAGCAGCATGTCGCTCCCGCCATCGCCGTCCAGATCGCCGAATGTCGGCGCCCAGTGGTACTGGCCGGTGACCGGGAGGGCCCCCCGCATGGCAAAGGCCGGCGCCCCGGGCCGTCCGGTATTCTCGTACCAGAAGATCCGCGAGGTGCGGCGCTCGACCGGATCGATCTTGTTGGCGAGCAGGAAGTCGAGATCGCCGTCGCCATCCAGATCGGCGAAGCCTGGCAGTGACTCGCTGCCCACGTCGATCATTGGAAGCAGCTGTGCGGTGCGGCGCCGATAGCCGCCCCCGGCCTCTCTCGAGTAGTAGTGCAGGTTGCGGATCGTGGTCCGGATGGGGTCGTAGGACCCGCCCAGGACCCCCACGATCAGGTCGAGCCGCCCGTCCCGGTCCAGGTCGCCGAACGCCGGCGCGTTGTACCCGCTGGTGACCACTGGGTCTTCGGGTGGGAAACGCACCGGGTCCTTCCGCAGATGGGGCTCTGCGCACGATCCGACGTTCTCGAAGTGGAGCAGCCCGGCTTCGAAAAAATCGCCCCAGAACAGATCCAGATCGCCGTCGCCGTCGGGGTCGGCGAACGCCATGGTGTTGGCCCCGTGCATACTGCCCTGCCCGGTGATGATCTCGAGATCCTGGAACCGGTCGGACACCAGCCGGAATACCGGTATCGAGTCCTGGGGGTCTACCAGCTCGTAATGCAGGATCACTCCGGTGATCCGGCCGATCAGCAGATCCACGCGCCCATCGCAGTCGACATCGACGATCTGGGGGATATTCTGCCGGTCGGAGAAGATGGCTCGGCCTTCCGTGTCGCGGAGCGAGTCGGCGACGGGCACCAGCCACGGCTGACCCGTCGTACCCCGATTTCGAAAGAAACGGAGATAGCTGTAGGGCCGCTCGGCAAACAGGTCGGGCAGGCGGTCACCGTTCAGATCCACCAGCCGCGACCATTCGCCCACGTCGAGCCCGCCGTAGCGCCAGCTGGAGAGCGTCCAGTGCGGCAGCCCGTCCGGCCCGTCACCCTCCCGCGTCAGCGCCAGCATTCGGCCGGTGTATTCCTGGATCGTGAGATCCAGGTCACCGTCGCCATCGAGATCGGCCAGCTGGGGTCGAGGGAGGTTCAGGCCGCCCAGAAAGGCGAGGTCCAGCATCCGACCGGCGCTATCGACCACCGGGAAGGGACTCACCACCGCTTCCCACCGGGCCGTCACTTCCGCCTCGGGAGCGGGTGCCGCGGACGGGGCCCCCCCGCCGCAGGCGGCGCACCCGATCATCCCGACTTGGGCGGCTCGGCCCTTCAGCGACATGCCGCCGGGGTGGCCGGCGGCCGAGCCGGGGCCGCGATACCCATCCCGGCGGCATAGTGGCCCACGCCGATGAGCTTCCCCACCTCGCGAGTGCGAAGACAGATCGCCGCGACCACGCCGCCGCCGGTGGCCTTGCCGCCCTCGTGATCGTGGGCCCCGCCCGACTGGTGCCGGTTGCTCACGAACACCCAGCCGCCATCGGGGGAGAACACGACGCCGTGAGGCTGGGCGAACCGCTCGTGCCGGATCACCTGGACCGGCTCCCATCGCTGGGCATCGAGGATAGTCACCGCGTTGGCATCGAGGTTGGTGGTGACCAGCCAGCGACCATCCCAGCTGAAGGCGGTCTCGAAGGGACCTTTCTCCTGGGGAATGGTGCGCGCCAGCGCCGGCCTGGCCGGATCGGCCAGATCGAAGATCATCAGCTGGTGGCTTTGCGAGGCGGTCAGCACCAGCCACTTGCCATCGGGTGACAGGCTGAACTGGGTGAAGGTGTGCTGCGGCCCTTCGACATCGATCAGGGTCAGCTGGCCGTCCTCGAGTCGCACGCTGGCCAGCTGATTCACGCCCAGGCTCGCGACGTAGGCATACTTGCCGGCCGGATGCACCGCGATGGCGTGCGGCCGCGGAAAGAATACGTCCACGTCATCGAGCAGTTTCATGTCGGACCGGCGAATCAGCGCCATGCGCTTGGGCGGGTTCACCGCGCTCATCGATCGCGCCACGACCAGGAGATCCTGAGACGGGTGCAGCGCCAGCAGGCCCGGCACTTCCATGTCCACCGAACCGACGATCTGGTTGTCGCGGTCGAGCTTGAGCACCTTGCCGGCGCCGATCAGCGTGACATACCAGAACCGGCCGTCGGGCTCCACCTGGGCGTGGTGCGGCTTGGCGTTGGCCGAGAAGCCCATTTTCTGCAGGTCAATCGTCTCGACCAGGGCGCGCGTGCCGACATCGATCACCGAGATGGTGGCATCGTCCTGATTGGTGACATACAGCCGCGCGCCGCCGCTTTGAGCGG
>DASWKS010000084.1:0-3271 GCA_036396495.1 Gemmatimonadales bacterium | reverse complement strand
AGGGATCGTACTCGGTGGGCGCGCTCGCCATCGACCCGACCGATCCTCTCACCGTGTGGGTCGGGACCGGCGAGAACAACAGCCAGCGCAGCGTCGGCTACGGCGACGGCGTGTACAAGTCGGTCGATGGCGGCCGGACCTGGCAGAATACCGGCCTCAAGGCGTCGGGAAACATCGGGCGGATCGCGATCGATCCGCGCAACTCCGCCGTGGTCTACGTGGCGGCGCAGGGGCCGCTCTGGTCCGGCGGCGGCGAGCGGGGGGTGTACCAGACCAGCGACGGCGGGAAGACCTGGAAGCAGATTCTCAAGGGCGACAACGACTGGACCGGGGCCAACGAGGTCCATCTGGATCCGCGCAATCCCGACGTGATCTATGCGGTCCTGTGGCAGCGGTTCCGGCGGCAGTGGGGCTTTATCAACGGCGGGCCCGGATCGGGGATTCACAAGTCCACCGACGGCGGCCAGACCTGGCGCAAGCTGAGCAGCGGATTGCCCACCGAAGAGCTGGGCAAGATCGGCCTGGCGGTCTCACCGGCGGACCCCAACACGCTGTACGCCGTGATCGAGGCCGCCAACCGCGGGGGCGGGCTGTTCCGCTCCACCAACGCAGGCTCCAGCTGGCGCCGCATGAGCAGCTACAACGCGGGGCCGCCCTTCTACTACCACGAGCTGATTCCCGACCCGGCGGAAGTCCAGCGGGTGTATTCCATCGATGTCAGGCTGCAGGTATCCGCCGACAGCGGGCGCAGCTTCACCGGTCTCAACACCCGCCGGGTGCACGTGGACTATCACGCGCTCTGGATCGATCCGGGCGACACCCGTCATCTCATCACCGGCAACGACGGCGGACTCTACCAGAGCTTCGACCGGGGTGCCTCGTGGCGTTATGCCGGCAATCTGCCGATCACCCAGTTTTACAAGCTGGCGCTCGACAACGCCTCGCCGTTCTACCACGTGTACGGCGGAACCCAGGACAACAACACGATCGGCGGTCCGTCCCGCACCCGCGCCTCCCGCGGCATCGCCAACGAGGACTGGTACATCGTGGTCGGTGGGGATGGCTTCCAGCCCCGGGTGGACCCGGAGAACCCTGACATCATTTACGGCCAGTCCCAGTACGGCGAACTGAGCCGGCTGGACCGGCGCACCGGGGAGCGCGTGAATATCCAGCCCCAGCCGGGCGCGGGCGAGGCCCCGCTCCGCTGGCACTGGGACTCCCCCCTGATCGTGTCGCCGCACGCCGGATCGCGAATCTACTTCGCCTCCCAGCGGCTGTTCCGGAGCGACGACCGGGGCGACACCTGGCAACCGGTCAGCGCCGACCTCACCCGCAACCTCGACCGCAACACCCTCAGGATGATGGGCCGGGTCTGGAGCGTCGACGCAGTGGCGAAGAACACCAGCACGTCGTTCTTCGGCCACATCGTGGCGCTGGCCGAGTCGCCCCGGCGCCAAGGACTCATCTGGGTGGGAACCGATGATGGACTGATCCAGGTGACCGAGGACGGCGGACAGACCTGGCGCCGGATCGAAAGCGTCGCCGGCGTTCCCGATACCACCTACGTGTCGGACCTGGAACCGTCGCGCCACGCGGAAGGCACGGTGTACGCCACCTTCAACAATCACAAGGCGGGGGATTTCAAGCCCTATGTCATGAAGAGCACCGACCTGGGGCGAACCTGGACCAGCATCACGGGCGATCTTCCCGCGCGGGGATCGGTCTGGACCATCGTGGAAGACCCGGTGCGGCCGGAACTCCTGTTCGCCGGCACCGAGTTCGGCGCCTTCTTCACCGTCGACGGCGGCAAGAAGTGGGTGCAGTTTCGCGGCGGGCTTCCCACTATTCCGGTGCGTGACATCGCGATCCAGGAACGCGAGGGCGATCTGGTGTTGGCGACATTCGGCCGCGGCTTCTACGTCCTGGACGACTACACTCCGCTGCGCCGCCTGACACCGGAGCTGATCGCCGCCGGGGCGACCCTGCTGCCGGTTCGGCCAGCACCCATGTTCGTGCCGAGCAATCTGTCCGCGGGAGGACAGGGCGACGCGTTCTACACCGCCCCCAATCCGCCGGCCGGCGCCACCTTTACTTACTACCTGGGTCAGTCGCTCCGGACCCGGCGCCAGCGCCGTCAAGAGGCGGAGCGCTCGGCCGCCCGCCGCAACGAGGACATAACCGTGCCCAGCTGGGATACCCTGCGGGTGGAGGAGCAGGAAGAAGCGCCCGCCATAGTCCTCACCATCAGCGATGAGGCAGGCAATGTGGTCCGGCGGCTCACCGGGCCGTCGGCCCAGGGTTTTCACCGGGTGAGCTGGGACCTGCGCCATGCCGCGATGAATCCGGTGCTGGCGCTCCGGCGCGACGAGGACCAGGACCCCGGGGACTTCGGCGGGGGCTTCGGCGGGGGGGCCACCGGGCCGCTCACGGTGCCGGGGACTTTCCGGGTCCAGCTGGCCAAGCGGGTCGACGGGGTCCTCACGCCCCTGGGGGAGCCGCAGACCTTCAAAGCCGAACCGCTGATGGAGCCGACGTTAGGCAACCCCGACCGGGCGGCCCGGCTGGCCTTCCAGCAGCGCACCGCCAAACTGCAGCGGGCCGTGCTGGGCTCGGTTCAGGTGACCGGCGAGACCCTGACCCGGCTGGGACTGCTGCGTGCGGCCCTGGACCAGACCTCGACGGCCGATGCCGCCGTGCGGCAGGAGGTCGCCACCCTGGAAGGCCGCCTGCGGGAGCTGCAGACCGAGCTCAGCGGCGATCGGGTCATCGAATCGCGGAGCGAGCCGGCCGCGCCCGGCATCCAGGACCGGGTCCAGAACATCGTGTCCGGCAGCTGGTCGTACTCCGGGGCACCTACGACCACCCACCAGCGGGATTACGAGATCGCCGCCGCGGCGTTCGCGACCTGGCTGCCTCGGCTGCGGCAGCTGATCGAAGTGGATCTCAAGCGATTGTACGACCGGGCCGAGACAGCTGGCGCGCCCTGGACCCCCGGACGGGTGCCGGTTTGGACGCCCTGACCGACGGACCGACGGACCGACGGACGGACAGGCGGACAGGCGGACAGGCGGACAGTGAACTACACAATGCGCGAGGCTTCCGCGACTGATTCGCGAGCCTGCTTCGATCTCTTTGTCGAATCGGTCTGCGATCTGGGCGATCGGCTCGGGGTGGAGACCATCACCGGTGGGGTCGAGGCGATCGACACGCTCTGGCCCAAGCGGCAACCGCTGTTCGATCACCTCGCTGCCACCGCGGACCGGTGGTGGCT
>DASWKS010000083.1:0-1816 GCA_036396495.1 Gemmatimonadales bacterium | reverse complement strand
TCCGGCTTGTCGATCCCCATGCCGAAGGCACAGGTCGCAACCGTGACCCGGGCATCCCCATCGAGGAACCGCTGCAGGGTTTCGGCCCGGCGAAGCGTGGTGAGACCGGCGTGGTAGGGAACCGCCCGGATACCGCGATACCACAGCAGCCGCGCGATGGCTTCGGTGGTATTGCGGGTGGAAGCGTAAACGATGGCGCAGCCGTTCTCCTGCTGCAGCTCTCCGCACAGCCGGGCCACCCGACGGCGGTCGTCCCGAACCCGGGCCACTTCGAGACGCAGGTTCGGCCGGTCGAAGCTGGCCAGGTGCATATCGAACCGCCGCTGTCGGCCGAAACGCAGCGTGGCCATGATGTCCTCCCGGACCTCGGGCGTGGCGCTCCCGGTCAGCGCGACCACCTGGGGCCATCCCAACACCTCCCGCGCCCGACCCAGCGCCCGGTAGGCGGGCCGAAAGTCATGCCCCCATTCCGAGATGCAATGGGCTTCATCGATGGCGAACAGCGCGGGCCTGACCTGCCGCTCGGTCAGGTCGGCGGTGAGCCGGGGCAGCCGTTCCGGCGCCACGTACAGCAGCCGGCAGTGACCCAGCGTGACGGCCTGGAGCACGCCAGCCTGGGCCGCACGATCCAGGGAACTGTTGATGAAGGACGCCGGGATGCCCCGCCGGCGGGCGGCGTCGACCTGGTCCTGCATCAGCGAAATGAGCGGCGACACGACCACGGTGACCCCCGACCGGAGCAGGGCGGGGATCTGGAAGCAGACCGATTTCCCCGCTCCGGTGGGTAGCACGCCCAACACGTCCCGCCCGGCCAGCACCGACGTGACCACCCGCCGTTGGGCGGGACGGAAGTCGGGATAGCCGAAGTGCCGGTCGAGCGCGGCCCGGGCCAGGGCTAGTGCGGAGGGAAGATCGACGGCCGTCGCGGTATCCACCCCACCAAGCTGGCACCGCACCGGAAGTTCGTGGTACCGCGGCTACTCGCTCGGGGGCTCCGATTCCGCGCGACGGGCCCGGACCTTGAGAACGGCCCGGAGCAGGACTGACACCCCCAGCAGGCCGATCGCGGTCCAGATCAACACACCGCTGTCGTGCGCCAGGCCGGCCAGGGCTACGATGATGCCGGCCAGACCGAGGATCTGCTTGAGGCGGTTCACGCCATGGAAAAGAATTGGTGGGCCGCGTCCTTGAAGGCGGCGGAGGCGCGAGCCCGGGCATTGATGGCGGCGCTCAGATTCAAGGCTTCGGTCAGGGGCTTCCCCTCCACCGCCCGAAACGCGCCTTTCACGGCCGCGAGCGTGTCGACCGCACAGGTGCAAAGACCCCGCACCACCGACCCGGTCACCGCCTCGAAACCTTCTTCCGGCACCAGTCGCGAGGCCAGTCCGAGCCCGCGGGCTTCTTCTCCCCGCACCAGCCGGCCCGTAACCAGCAGCTCGAAGGCGGCGCGCTCCCCGATCAGCCGGGGGACAATGGCCGCGGCAAAGGCTGGCACGAAACCGTAGGTCACTTCGGGAAACGCGAAGACGGCGGAATCGGAGGCGATGACCAGATCGCAGGCCACAGCCAGTGTGGCCCCAATTCCCATCGCCTTGCCCTGCACCAGGGAGAGGCTCGGCTGGGGCAGACGGAGGAGCGCCCCCAGCAACCCCGCCAGCTGATCGGCCTCGCGCCGGTGCTCCGAGTCGGCCGCGTCGGCGGAGCGGTAGAACTCGTCCAGATCGAGGCCGGCGCAGAAGTCCTTGCCGGCCCCGCGCAGCACCACGATGCGAGCGGCGGAGTCGAGCGCTGCCTGCTCGATCGCCCGGGTGAGCTC
>DASWKS010000082.1:0-4535 GCA_036396495.1 Gemmatimonadales bacterium | reverse complement strand
GCGGAAATGAATATCGCCGAGACCCGCCGCCATCAGGACGGCCAGTTCTCGACGATGTTCAACGAGGACGAAATCTTCTTCCGGGTCGCCACCAACGATACGACCTGGGGCGAGATGGCCGTGCTGCGGGTGCTCGGGCGGGCCGAGGCCATCCTCAGTTTGCCGGGGCTGGGCTTTCCGCCCGAATCGCTGATGGTGTTCCGCAAGATGCTCCAGGCCCCCTTCGGGATGATCCTGGTCGCTGGCCCGACCGGCTCCGGCAAGACCACCACTCTCTACGCGGCAGTCGACGAGCTCGATCGCAAACAGCTGAACATCATGACCATCGAGGACCCGGTCGAGTACGACTTCGCCGGCGTCAACCAGATCCAGGTCAACCGGGCCGCCGAGATTACCTTCGGCTCGGGCCTGCGGGCCATCATGCGGCTGGATCCCGACATCATCCTGGTGGGTGAGATCCGCGACAACGAGACCGCCGAGACCGCCACCCGGGCGGCGCTCACCGGCCACCTGGTGCTCTCTTCCATCCACGCCAACGACGCACCCAGCGCACTGTTCCGGCTGACCAACCTGGGCGTCGAGCGCTACCTGATCGCTTCCTCGGTCATCGGGGTGGTGGCCCAGCGGCTGGTGCGGCGGGTCTGCAGCCACTGCACCACGGAGATCGAGCCAACGATGGAAGAGAAGCTCGCCTACCGTGAGGCGATGGACGAGGAGCTGAAGAGCTACGCCAGCGGGATGGGCTGCAACTTCTGCAACCACACCGGGTTCCGGGGCCGCACCGGCCTGTTCGAGCTGCTGGTGATCAATGACGCCTCTCAGCAGCTCTTCCTGCAGGGCGCCAGTTCTTTTGAACTCAAGGCCGAGGCCGAGCGGCAAGGAATGACCCCTATGCGGCGGGACGGCATGCAGAAAGTTAAGGAAGGGATCACCACCCCGGCCGAAGTGATCCGCAACGTGTTCGCATTGGATTGAACTTCGAGACAGGCGCCAGCTTGTACTCGACATAAGTGGAATCACTGTGAGCGAGATTGCGAAAGGGAGAGGGTAGGCGGGATGGCTTACCGGTACTTAGCGGTCGGCAACGATGGGAAGGAGAGCCGCGGGGTCCTCGACGTGGCCAGCGAAGAGGCCGCCGAGCGCACGCTCTGGCAGCGCGAGCTCACCATCCTCGATCTCAGCCGGGTGCGCCGCCAGGTCGACCTGGCCAAGTATTTCCCCAGCCTGCTGGGCCCGCGGCCGAAAGACGTGATTCTATTCTCGCGGCAGCTCGCCACCCTGGTCGATTCCGGAGTAGCGCTCACCGCCGGCCTGCAGCTGCTCGGCACCCAGATCGGCAACAAATACCTGCGCCGAGTGCTCGGCGAGATCGAGGACGAGATCCACATGGGGACCTCGCTCTCGGCCGCGATGGCCAAGCACCCGGTGGCGTTCTCCGAGCTGTACTGCCGGATGATCGAGACCGGCGAGCGCAGCGGCAACCTGGGTCCGGCGCTGCGCCAACTGGCCGACTACGAAGAACGGATCCAGATCACCCTGGCCAAGGTGCGGGGCGCCATGGCCTACCCCTTGTTCGTGCTGACCCTGGCAGTCTTTGTGGTGGCCATCCTGGTCAAGGTGGCGCTTCCGCCAATGGTCCGGCTGTTCGAAGAATTCAGCGCCGAGCTGCCCTGGCCGACCCGCTTCCTGATCGCAATCACTAACTTCTTCGGAGAGTATGGTCTGACCCTGCTGATCGGAGCGGCCGTACTCAGCGTGGCCCTCTTTCTGTTCTCACGGCGACCCTCCGGGCGCCTGCTCCTGCACCGGCTCATGCTCCGCTTGCCGCTGCTCGGCAAGATCAGCATCCATGGCTCGGTCGCCCGGCTCTCCCGCACCCTGTCGGCCTTGATCAAGGCCGGGCTGGCCCTGCCGGAGGCCCTCGCCCTCAGCAAGGAGACCATCGGCAATCTCATTCTTCAGGAGGCGCTGGAGAACGTGCGCCAGGAGACACTGCTGGGCCGCGGTCTCTCCGAGCCATTGAGCCGAGTGAAGCAGTTTCCTCCGATGATGTCTTACCTGGCCCGGGTGGGCGAAGAAACCGGGACCCTCGACACCCACCTGGCGACCGTGGCCGACTTCTACGAGCAGGAGGTCGATCGCTCATTGCGGGTGATGACCACCGTACTGGAGCCGGCCCTAATTATCGTGGTCGGATTGGTGGTCGGCTTTGTGGCCGTCTCAATCATGATGCCGATGTACAACCTGCTGGGCGCGGTCCAGGCAGGGATTCCATGACGCACCCCATCCGCCAGACAAGGACCGCCAGCAGGATCACCCGAAAAGGGCTGCTGAGGGCATTTGCCACTCGATTCCACCGGGACCAGCGCGGAATCTCCCTGCCCGAGGAGCTGATGTCGATCGCGATGTTGGCGCTCTCGGTCGGTTTGGTGGTCGTTGGGATCTACACCGCCAGCGTCGGCACCAAGGTCCGCCACGCTCGGGTCAATGCAACCACCCTGGCCCGTTCGCAGATGGAGCTGGTGCTGGACGGCAGCTACAACGCCGATCCGACCGCGGTGCCGTATCCAACGGTCGCGCCGGTGAGCGGCTACACGGTCAATGTGGGGGTGGAGTACTGGACCGCTCCGAGCGGCCCGTTCACCAGCACCGTCCGCAATGACGGCCTGCAGCGGGTGACGGTGAGCGTGTCGGACGCCGAGGGGCAGATCCTGGCGCTCGAAGGCTACGTGGTGAACCGATGAGGGTGCGAGCCGACGAACGCGGGTTCACCATCCCTGAGATGCTGATCGCGACGGTGCTGGTCGCCTCGGCGGCGGGGCTGATCGCGACCGCCACTTACGAGGTCTTCGTCGTCGCCCGCGGCGGCAATGCCCGGCTGGCGGCGCTGAGCGATCTGGAAAGCGCCTCGCTCTGGGTTGGCCGGGATGCCAGCGAAGCCCAGAGCTTTGCGGCAGGCAGTGGAACCGTGTATGGGACCCTGACCACCAGCGATCCAACCATTCAATATCGCTACTCTTATTCCGCCGCGAACACCGCCCTAGTTCGGGAGGTCGTGGTCTCCGGGTCACCGACCTCGACCTTGCAGATCGCCCGGCGGATCGCAAGCCAGGGCAATGTGGCCTTCAGCCTGAGCGGCAGTTTGTTGACGGTGTCGATCACCTCCACCGTCGGGCCGACTTCCGAGAGCACCACTCTCAAGCTCGGGATGCGAGTGAAATGAAGGCCGAGCTGGGCGGGACTCTGCCCGCCACCCTCTGGGCCCTGGCCGTTGGCGCGGTGGTGATGGCTCCCTTCCTCGGACAGTTGAGCACCAGCCTGCTGGCCGGGCGCGAGTCACAGGAGGAGCTGCTCGAGCAATACTCGGCCGACGCCAGCCTCGAGTTCGCGATCTGGGAGCTGCAAAACGATCAGACTTACCGCGACTCGGTGGACGTCGCCCCCGGCACCCCGATTAGCCTTTCCCCGGCGGTCACGATCAACGGGATCACGACCTCCACCAGCGCCACCGCGATCCCGATCGGCATCTGGACCGCGATGGCGAATTCCCCGGCCGGCATCGGAGCCGGCGGCGACCTGGCCTGGAACGGGGCCGACTATATCTATGCCCTGGCCGGAGGAAGCACGAACGGTTTCCGCCGCTACAGCATCTCCAGCAATAACTGGACCAGCCTGGCCAGCACCCCGGCCGCGATCGGGCCGGGTGGATCGTTGGCATATGCCGGGGGCGATTTCCTGTACGCACTTCGTGGGGGCAATCAGACCACCTTCTGGCGCTACAGCATCTCGGGGAACACGTGGGTAACCCGTGCCGCCGCTCCGGCCCGGGTCGACGACGGTGGGTCGCTGGTCTATACCGGCGGCAACGACCTCTACGCGCTGCGAGGAAACAACAACCGGGCGTTCTGGCGTTACAGCATCTCCGGCAACAGCTGGTCGACCTTGGCCAATGCCCCTGCCAATGTGGGACCAGGTGGGGCGCTGGCCTTCACAGGCGGCGACTCGATTTACACCTTCCGCGGCGTGAACCAGACGGCCTTCTGGCGCTACAGCATCGCCGGCGATAGCTGGGCCAACCTGGCGAACACGCTGGCGTCCGTGAATGCCGGCGGCGCGCTGACCTGGGCTGCTTCGGATTATCTCTTTGCACTGCGGGGCAACACCACAACGACTGCGTGGCGATACCAGCTCTCGCGGGATGTGTGGATTCCGGTGGCCGCCGCACCAGCCACGGTGGACTTCGGCGGGGCGATGGTTTACGTCGGCAGCGATACGATCTACGCCCTGCGCGGGAATGGGCAGCAGAACTTCTGGCGATTCGAGATCACTCCACCCGAGTTCGACCTCACCAGCACGGCCGGCGATTTCACGATCGATGCCCGGATCCGGATCACCGGCAGCACGATCAACGTGCTGATCTGGGACATCAACTAGCCGCCGGGGAAACGGGACGCATGTTCACGACCAACGCAGCCAGCTTAGGGACCCCACCCATGGCCGAGCCCCTCGGCTCCGCTCGGGACAGGCCCATCCGG
>DASWKS010000081.1:0-5740 GCA_036396495.1 Gemmatimonadales bacterium | reverse complement strand
CGACCGCGTGCTGCTCGACCATCTGCTTGACCCGGGCGAACAGCCGGGGCCCGTCGACCGGGGTTTGCACCTGACCCTGGAGCACGAAGGCGCCGACCGCGAGGGGCAGAACGAACAGCGAGGAAATGGTTGTCAAACGCTTTAATTTCATGTACTTGTCTCCAAACGTCCCAGGGCCTGGGAGGGGTGTCCATATCTTCGGGGACGCCCCACGTGTCCAGGAACCGCACCGGGGCGGTTCACCGTGGAAATTAGCGCACGAAGGTCCCTCATGACATACGCAACCCTACGGTACCCGGTTCCGTCCCGCTACCTCGCAACCTTGGCGCTTCCGGTCTGGATGACTGCAGGCATGATGCCGTTGCACGCCCAGGGACAGAAATGGCCCGCGAACTCGATGGAACGGCCTCGGCCTCCCGTTGTGTCTCCCGGGCCGGTGGGGTCGCCGGTGACGCCGCCAGGCGACGCTATCGTGCTGTTCGACGGCCGGTCGCTGGACCAATGGCAAGGGGGCCCTGGGACGCCCGGCTGGAAGCTCGAGGACGGGTACGCGGAGGTCGTGGCTGGGGGAGGGAGCATCTCGACCCGCCGACACTTCGGGGACATTCAGGTGCATCTGGAATGGGCCACGCCCAGGCCACCGCATGGCACCGGACAAGACCGGGGGAACAGCGGGGTGTTTCTCATGGGCATGTACGAGGTCCAGATACTCGACTCCTACCAGAACGACACCTACCCCGATGGACAGGCCGGAGCCCTCTACGGTCAGCAGCCTCCGCTGGTCAACGCCAGCCGGCCGCCGGGTGAATGGCAGAGCTACGACATCATTTTCCGCCGGCCCCATTTCAATCGGGACGGCAGCCTGCTGCGCCCGGCCCGGGCGACCGTGCTGCACAACGGAGTCCTGATTCAGGATGGGGTTGCCTTCACCGGCCGCACGGTGCATGGAGCGGAGGCGAAGTATTCGCCTCACGCCGACCTCGGCCCTTTGACATTGCAGGACCACGGCCAACCGGTGCGCTTCCGGAACATCTGGGTCAGGGAAATACCAAGTACTGAGTATTGAGGACTCAGTCCTCAGTACTTCTGATTGCCGCCAGCATTTCCGCGATCCTGGTGTGTTTGACCCGCGGCCTTCCCAGGGGTTTCCCCCTCGCGGTTTCGCCGGCCGCCAGCTTCACCCAGTCGCTCCAGGTCACCAGCTCGGGCTGGCGTTGGCGCAGCAGCGGTTCGATGTCTTCGCCGGTGGGGGATAGGGTCTGCCCCGCCCCGGCATCCGCCAGCATCGCCTCCGCTGTTTCGGCGGCGTCGGGCTTGTTGGTCCCGATGACGCCGGAAGGTCCGCGCTTGATCCATCCGGAGACATAGAACCCGGTCAACGGGGCGCGCTCCGGCGTGAGGATGTCGACCACCCGTCCGCTCTGGTTCGGGATGATGCCCCGTTTCTCGTCGAAGGGCAGTCCCGGGACCGCGATTCCGCGATACCCCACTGAGCGAAACACCAGCTCAACCGGCAGCTCCTCCGTTTCGCCGGTGGGCTGGGCCTTGAGCTCCCCATCCACCCCCTCCGCCAGCCGATTCCGCGCCAGGCGCATGACACCGACCCGTCCGTCTCGCGCCAGCAACTCCACCGGTGAGACCAGAAACCGGATGGCGAGCAAGCGGGGCTTGCCACTCCGTTCCCGCCCGGCGTAACCCGCGAGGATGTCGAGCTTCTTGCGGGTGCTGGGGTCGTCCTCGCGCGCCAGCATCGCCGCGCTCAGCGGATCGAGAGCCACTTCCTCCGGCCGGGCGGTCACATCCGCACCGGCCAGCTCGCCCAGCTCCTTCACCTCGGGATTGGTGAAAGCGGCCTGGGCCGGCCCCCGCCGGCCCAGCAAGTACACCTCACGTACCCGGCTGGTTCGGAGCGCCTCCAGGGCGTGATCGGCGATATCGGTGGTTGCCAATTCCTCAGGCGTGCGGCACAGCATGCGCGCCACGTCGATCGCCACATTCCCCACCCCAACGACCGCCACCCGCTCCGCCGAGAGATCGAAGACGCGGTCGCAGTAATCCGGGTGGCCGTTGTACCAGGCGACGAACTCGGTCGCCGCGTGGCTGCCGGGCAGGTCCTCGCCTGGAATCCCCATGTGGCGGTCGGTCTGGGCGCCGGTGGTGAAGCAGATCTGGTGATAGCACTGCCGCAGATCGTCCAGTGACAGGTGGCGCCCCACGTCGGTGTTCCCGAAGAACCGGAACCCGGTTCGGGCGGCCACCTTGTCGAAGCTGCGGGTGACGTTGCGGATCTTCTCGTGGTCCGGTGCCACGCCGTAGCGAACCAGGCCGTACGGCGTGGGTAGCCGCTCGAACAGGTCGACCGCCAGGGGAGTGGTGTCCTGGCCGAGGAGCTTCTCCGCCAGGAAGAAGCCGGTTGGCCCTGCTCCCACGATGGCGATGCGTAGCATGAGCCTTCCGAGTCATTCGCTGGGGTCTCGAAATAGTACAGGGCCGCTTTCGTGGTGGCGACTCCGGGGGCGGCGTCTCCCATCGGGGGGTGCACATGAGGAGAATTCATGCGAATTCCCATACTGGTCGCCGGTGCGCTCGTGGTGTTCATCGTGACACCGCTGGTTGCGCAACGACCCCGGCAACGACCCGAGATGACCGTCGCTGGAATCCAGCGTCGCAACTTTTCCAGGGACCGGCAGGAGATCGAGCGTTATTTCGTGGCGTACCGTAACGATCTTCCACCCGGGCTGGCGAAGCGGGAGCGCCTGCCGCCCGGCGTGCAGAAGCAGCTGGTGAAAAACGGAGAGCTTCCGCCCGGGCTGGAGCCGGAGATCCAGCCCTTGCCAAGAGCCCTGGAAGTCAAGCTTTCGGCTCTGGACGTGGCCTTCAGGAGAGGGTTCGTGGATGGGAAGGTGCTCACCTGGGACCGGAAGACCCGAAGGGTGGTCGACATCATAGTCGTGTACTGATCGTTCCGTGTTCCTGGTTCCTTGTTCCAGGTGCGGTGCTGGGTGCGGTGGTACGTGCGGTGCCGAGGGCACTGTGCCGCGTGGATCTGAACTACATCCCGCATTCGCAGATGCACGTAGGCCGTGGCACCCAGCACCGCACCTGGAACCCGGAACTCGGTACCTGGAACGTTGCTCCTGAAACCCTCCTCCTTTGCAACCCGTAGCTGTGTAGTACCTTCCTGCGTTCGCGACCCAGAGGCTATACCCGTGCACCAGATGCTCCTGATTCTGACGGTCGGTATGGCCGCCCCCCTCGACGCCCAGACCTGGCCGCGCGAATCTCCCCCCGCCGTCGGGTTCGGCGTTTCGGTAGTCCTCACCGGCGACGAGTTGTTGGTGGGGCGCACCGGCATGGTCGCCGGTTTCCCCATGCCACCGTCCAACACGGGTGCGGTTCACCGGTACCGGAAGAGCGGGGGAGCCTGGGCCGAAACGGGCTCGCTTTCACCCTCCGATACGCGGATCGGCGACGGCTTCGCGACCGCGCTGTCGGTTGATGGCGTCTGGCTCGCCGTGGGTGCTCCCCAGCACGCGACTACCGGAGCGGTCTACCTCTACGAGCGCCGGGCGGGAACCTGGACCCAGGCGGCCAAGCTGGTACCCGCCGCCGGGGTCTCGGGAGACCAGTTCGGGCAATCGGTGGCACTCAAGGGGGCCGACCTCATCGTGGGCGCACCGGGACGCGATTCCGCTCGCGGGGTGACCTACGGATTCAGGCGCGGCCGGTCTGGAACGTGGGAGCCGGTTGGCGAGGTGGGCCGGGGTGCCGCCACCGGTGACCGCTTCGGAGCCGCGCTGGCACTCGCCGTCGATGTTGCCCTGATCGGCGCGCCCGGACCGGTGCCGGCCGGCTTCGGCGGGAACATCCAACTGAGGCGGGGTTCGGCCATCGTCTACCGGGCCAATATGGCCGGGCGGTGGAGCGAGGTGGTCCGGCTCGAGCCAGGTGGCGATACCACCGCGGCGTTTGGTGGTGCCGTGGCGTTCGTCGGGGCCGAGGCGTACGTCGGCGCTCCCCACACCAAGACCGCGACCGGCGCCGTCTACCGCTTCCGGGAGCAAGCCGGCAGCTGGGTCAGCGCCGGCAAAGTCCAGCCGACCACGCTGGCCCCACCGGCGGCCTACGGCTCCTCGATTGCCGGCCACGCAACGGCGCTCTTCGTGGGCGCACCCGTCGCCAACGGGCTGGGCGGCCAGGTCTACGTGTTCAACCGAAGCGGAGACACTTGGACCGAAAAGCAGGTCCTGACCCAGCGGGTGGTCGGTCTGGGAGTGCTGTTCGGCAGCTCGGTCGCGGTGGCGGGAGACCAGGCGGTGGTCGGCGGGCCGTTCGCCGAGTTCTTCGAGGGCTCGGGCTATGCGTACGCTCGCGACCCGGCCAGCGGGGAATGGAAAGACGCCGGGGCCGTCACCGACCGGCCTGCGGGCCTGCCCGCCGTGACCGGCCGGGAGGTTCGCTGCGAGCAGGGCAAGGCCGCCCTCTTCGGCTGCGAGCAGATGGACCTGCTCGGCTTCCTGCCGGTGAGTGCGTTAGGCGGCAAGCGCGGCATCATGCTCAACGACATCTGGGGCTGGACCGACGAGGCCAGCAGCCGGGAATTCGCCCTGGTGGGCCGGATGGACGGCACCGCCTTCGTCGAGATCACCGACCCGAGCAACCCGCGCTACCTGGGCGAGCTCCCGCTCCATGCCGGCGCCAAGCCCAACCTGTGGCGCGACATCAAGGTCTATAAGAACCACGCCTTCATCGTCTCCGACGGCGCCGGCCCGCACGGCATCCAGGTGTTCGACCTGACCCAGCTCCTGACCGCCCTGGGTGGGTCGCGGACCTTCACCGAGACGGCACACTACGACAAGATCGCCAGCGCCCACAACATCGCGATCAATGAAGAGAGCGGGTTTGCCTATCCGATCGGCAACAGCGGCGGGGGCGAGACCTGCGGCGGCGCCCTGCACATGGTGGACATCCGCGATCCCCGGAACCCCAAGTTCGCCGGGTGTTACGCCGATCCCGCCACCGGGAACGCCCGCACCGGCTATACCCACGATGCCCAGTGCGTCACCTACAAAGGTCCGGATAGCCGCTATACCGGCCGCGAGATCTGCTTCAACGCCTCGGAAACCGCGGTGGGCATCGCCGACGTGACCGACAAGGCCAACCCCAAGCCGATCGCGGTGGCGTCGTATCCCAATACCGCCTACGCCCACCAGGGGTGGCTCACCGAGGACCACCGTTATTTCTATCTGGACGACGAGGGTGATGAGTTGAGCGGCACCGTGCCGAAGACCCGGACCCTGGTGTGGGACATGACCAAGCTGGACGAGCCGGTACTGGTCAAGGAATTCCTCGGCACCACCTCGGCCACGGACCACAATCTCTATGTCCGCGGCCGGTACATGTTCCAGTCCAATTATGTGAGCGGGGTCCGGGTGATCGACATCTCGGATCCAACCAACCCCAAGGAGACCGGCTATTTCGACACCGTGCCCTTCGGGGAGAATGTGCCCGGCTTTGCCGGGTCATGGAGCAACTACCCCTATTTCAAGAGCGGCACCATCATCGCCACCAGCATGCGGGAAGGACTGTTCATACTGCGGCACCGGCCGACCCAGCTGGTGCCATGAACCGGCTGGGCCTTGGTCTGCTGCTGTTCCTGGTGCCGGGTTCGCGCGCCGCGGCGCAGAGCGGCGTGGTTCCGGGTGCCGAGGTGCGCGCCGCCGCTCAAAGCGGCGGCGCG
>DASWKS010000080.1:0-3848 GCA_036396495.1 Gemmatimonadales bacterium | reverse complement strand
TGCAGGCGGCTCCCGGTGAATCGGCCGCGCTCATTGCCCTGCTCGGGGCGTGGCTCGATGCCGGATTGGACCTTGGCAATCACACCTACTCCCACCTTCGCCTCTTCGACGTCCCGCTCCCCGAATACCAGGCCGATTTCCTGCGCGGGGAACGCGAGACCAGCCGCCTGATGGCGGCTCGGGGCCGCCGGCCGCGCTACTTCCGCCATCCCACGCTCAATACCGGACCGGATTTGGCGACGAAGGGAGCGTTTGAGGGCTTTCTCAGCGAGCGCGGCTACGCCGTGGCACCGGTCACGATCGATAACGACGATTATCTGTATGCCCTGGCGTACGATCGCGCCCGCGGACGGGCGGATAGTGGGCTCATGGCGCGGCTCGGTGACGACTACATCCGGTATATGGAGGCGACTTTCGGCTTCTACGAGGCACTGGCCGATTCCCTCCTGGGCCGCCAACTGTCGCAGGTCCTGCTGTTGCACGCCAACGCTCTCAACGCCGACCAGCTTCCCCGGCTGGCGAACATGATCGCGGGAAGGGGGTATCGATTTGTCTCCCTGGACCAGGCGCTGCAGGATCCTGCTTATCAGCTGCCCGACCGATACGTCGGTGCGCGCGGGCCATCGTGGCTGGTGCGCTGGGCGATTACCAGTGGCCGCCAGCCAGGCGAGCCCCCAGACGTACCCGCCTGGGTTCGCGCTTCGGGTCGGTAGCGCAACAGACGGTATGACGTTGGCGGAAGCGATCGAGCTGACGAGCAAGGATTCCCGCCGCTAAGTTGCAGACGATGACCCTTCAGCCCGGGAACCGGCCGAATCCGCCGGGGCGGTTCGAGATGACCTTCGGCGCCCTGGTCCTGACCCAGGCGGCTCATTCGGTGGAAGAGTACTTCGGCCGGTTGTGGGAGTCCTTTCCCCCGGCGCGCTTTCTTACCGGCCTGATCTCGCCAGACCGCGAGATAGGCTTTCTGGTCCTCAATACCGCCCTGGTGGCGTTCGGGGTCTGGTGCCTGCTGGGGCCGGTTCGCCGCGGACGACCGTCCGCCGTACCACTGGCGTGGTTCTGGGTGACAATTCAGATCATCAACGGCGTGGGCCATCCCCTGTGGAGCCTGCGGCAGGGCGGCTATACACCCGGCGTCGCCACTGCGCCCCTGCTCCTGCTGCTGGCACTCTACCTCGCCTGGCAGCTCCGGCGCGGATCACCCACCTCGGTCGCGACCGTCTGACGTCTTTCACAGGGAGCTGATCGGATTAGTTGCCGACCCGCTGCCAGCGGGTGCCATCCCACTCCCAGGTATCATTCAGGTCCCCATCGGGATACCCTTTGCGGCCCCCGAACAGGACCACCCGGTCGCGCCGTTTGTCGTATGCCAGGTAGCCCATACCGCGCGGCTCGGGCCCAGTCTCGGCGAGCCGGGTCCACTTGGTCCCGTCCCAAGACCAGGTGTCGCCCAGGAATCGGTCATTGCCGAGCCCCCGAACAGGATGACGAGCCCGCGCTTGGAGTCGTAGGCGACCCCTGCGCTGTGACGCGCCGAGGGGCCCGAGACCTCTCGCCGGACCCAGGTCCGCCCGTCGAACTCCCAGGTGTCATCGAGTGAGGGCGGTGGCTGGCCCGACGCCCCAGCACCCATGCCACCGAACACCAGAGTCCGCCCCCGACGTTCGTCGAATACCATGACGTGCGCCTGCCGCGGCGGTGGGCCGGCGGGGGCGAGTCTGGTCCAGCTAGTCCCGTCATACTCCCAGGTGTCGCCGGCCGGCCGCCCCGGACCGCTCGAGCCGCCGAAGGCCACGAATCGGTTCCGGCCGAGGTCGAACACGAACCCCGGTTCGGCCACCAGCATCTCCGCCAGCCGGCCCAGGATGCGCCACTGTTCGCCCTCGAGCGCCCGCAGCTCGCCCATCGAACGCCCGTTGTAGCCGCCGAAGGACGTGACTCGGTGACGGGGCGCGTCATACGCCAACCGGATACCGGACAACCGCTCGCCCGATTCGCCGAGCGGCCGCCACCCGGATCCGTCGAAGGCCCACAGGTCGTTGAAAAACGTGAAGCTCTGGCCGCCGTTCACCGGCGTACTGCCCGCGGTAAGCAATATCAGCTGACGCGCTTCGTCATACACCAGTGCGTGATGGGCCCGTCGTCCCGGCGTGACGGGCTGGGCTGAGACAGCCGGAAGGACGCCACCCAGGGCAACGGCTATGCCGATCGTGGTGATCGCGGTTCTCATGCTGCTCTCCTCGGATCTCATCCGGACGAGCCGGCCATAGGCTCTGTTTCGGGCGGCCAGCGTCCTCCCGGTTGCGGGCCATCGGCCTGATAGCGCACTTTGCGTAGTACCCAGCCGACCTCCCAACTCATGGATAACCCGATTCACAGTATTCGCCTTGCCATCCGGAGTCTCCGCCATACTCCGGGATTCGCCTTAACTGCTATCCTGACTTTAGCACTCGGCATCGGCCTGTCGACCGCGGTCTTCACCGTGGTCGATGCATTGCTGATCCGGGAGCTACCGGTTCGGGAGCAAGACCGTCTGGTAGTGCTCTGGGGACAAAGCGCCGATCGCGCTTTTGACCACTGGCCTCTGGGTTTCGCGAGCGCTCGTGAATTCGGGCGTCGTACGCGCACCCTGGAGCGGGTTGCGTTCGTGGGGTACGAAGGCGCGTGGCCGCAACCGATTCGGGACGAGGGCGGGATGACCCGCCTGCGCCAGGCGGTCGTGTCGGGCGAGTTCTTCGAGGTGCTTGGGGTGCAGCCCGTGCTGGGTCGGGCTCTCCGTCCCGAGGACGACGTCGTGGGCGCGGCGCCGGTGGTGGTGCTGAGCCACAGTGCCTGGCAACGTTACTTCGGTGGCGACGCCGATGCCGTGGGCCGGCAGATTCTGGTGCATGGAAACGGCGTGAGCTATACCATCGTCGGTGTCATGCCCCAGGGGCTCGACTATCCCAGAGGTACCGACTTCTGGGCGCCGGTGGTCCCGGTGCGAACCACACCCGGGACCGACTCGACCTTTGCGGACGTGGACCTGATCGGGCGGCTTGGGCCTTCCACTACTGGTTCCATGGCCCGGGAGGAGCTGACGGCCTTCTTCGGTCGGCCTGAGGCCTCGGCCTGGTCTCGCAGCCTGCGCGGAGTGGTCCACTCGTTCCCCCGGCTCATTCTGGGCGACGTCAAGCCGGCCGTGATCGCGTTCACCGCGGCGGTCGGTTTGCTGCTCCTGATCACCTGTATCAACGTCGCCAACCTCCTCATGGTGCGGGGACTCGCCCGGGTGCGTGAGGTGGCGCTCCGATCGGCGCTTGGGGCTGGGCGGCGAAGGGTCATGCTCCAGCTCCTCACCGAGAATGCGCTTCTCGCGTTTGCCGGCGGTGCCCTGGGCGTCCTGGTGGCGGTCGGCGCGGTAGGGAGCTTCGTCGCGTTCGCCCCGGCGGGGGTTCCTCGCCTGGACGAGATCCAGGTGGATCTGACCGCTCTGGCCGGCGCGCTCGCGATCACCGGATTCGCAATGTTCCTCTTCGGGCTCGCGCCGGCGATCTTTACCTCACGGGTCGACCTGCAGCAGGTGCTCCGGTCGGGGACACACCAGAGTGCCGGCCGAGGTTCCCGGCTGGCGACGGAGGGATTGGTGGCGGCGCAGATCGCCCTTGCGGTGCTGGTCCTCTCCGCCGCCGGCCTCATCGCCCGAAGCCTCCTCAAGCTGGAGCGGGCCGATCTCTCGTTCGAGGGCTCCCAGCTGCTGATCGCCGAGCTGGCCATCCGGTACGATCGATTCGATACCCGGGAGAAGCAGCTCGCGATGCTGGACCGTCTGGTGCCGGCCATCCAGGCGGTCCCTGGGGTGCGGG
>DASWKS010000079.1:0-3849 GCA_036396495.1 Gemmatimonadales bacterium | reverse complement strand
TTGGTCCCGGCGCTGGTGGATCGATGGGGGTGGGCCATCGGGTTTGTGGCGCTGGCTCCGGGGCCACTGTTCGGAGTGCTCGCGATGCTCCGGCTGCGGGGACTGCCCGAAGCCAGCCAAATGGCGTCGGGGAACAAATAGTACTGAGTACTGAGTACTGAGTACTAGATTTTGGAATGCCAAACATCGCCGTCTTTCACCCGCAGATCGTCCATTTTGTCATCGCCCTTTTCTTCGTCGGGCTGGTCCTTCGGCTGATCTCGCTGAGCGGCCGACTGAGCTGGACCAACCCCGCCGCCGCGACCCTCATCATCCTCGCGGCGCTGGGGTCGGTCACAGCGGCGAAATCAGGCGACCAGGCGCATGGTCCGGCCGAACGGGTCCCGGGCGCGAGGGATGCCGTGGTGGAGCACGAGGAGGCCGGCGAACGGGCCCGCAATCTCTTGCTGGTGGTGGGCGGATTGGAGTTGCTGGGGGTGGTACTCCGGCGGCAGGAGAAGCTCATCCGCGCGGGGTCCGCGGTGGCGGGGCTGGTCGCCGGATTCTTTCTCTATGAAGCGGCCGAGCACGGCGGTGAAGTGGTGTATACGTATGCCGGCGGCGTGGGTACCCGGTCGGGAGACACCACCGATGTCCGGAGACTTCTGCTCGCCGGCCTCTATCATCAGTCCCGGGCCGACCGGGAGGCCGGTCGGCCCGACGCAGCGGCTCGGCTCACTGACGAGATGGTTCGTCGCGTACCGGGGGACCCGACCGTGACCTTCCTCGCCATCGAGTCGCGCATCCACGACCGGAAAGATCCCCAGGGGGCGTTGGCCGATCTGACCGGGATGACCATTCCTCCTGACGACATCCGCCTCGCCACCCGCCACGGCCTGCTCGCCGCCGAAGCGCTCGAGGCGGCCGGGATGCGTGACTCGGCTCGCGCGGTGCTCTCCAGCCTGGCCACGCGATTCCCCGAACATCAGGGCGTGAGGCAGGCGCTGGTGCGACTCCAATAGACATTGACGATTGACGATTGATGAATGACGATTGCGTTGGCGCCAGTTTTCGGACGCAATCGTCAATCGTCAATCGTCAATGTTTATTGGGAGCCCTCACTCCGACGCCAATACCAATAGGCCGGTAATCCCAGCAGCACGATGCCCACCCCCACCGCGGACTCGCGGGGTGTCTGAACGATGGTGTCGATCACCAGGTACAGCGCGAAAAGAATGAATACCACCGGCGTGATGGGATAGCCCCAGGCCCGATAGGGCCGGGTCAGATCCGGTTCCCGGCGACGGAGGACCAGCACCGCGGCGGCGGAGAGGGCATAGAACAGGAACGATACAAAGACCACGTAGGTGGTGAGCTGCAGGTAGGAGCCGGTCAGGGTCAGCAGTACAGCCACGCCCATCTGAACCAGCAACGTGATGTTGGGGGAGTGGGTTCGGGAACTCAGCCGGGACGCCCAGCCGAAGAACAGGCCCTGGCGTGCCATCGCGAACGGAATCCGGGCCGAGGTGAACACGATGCCGTTGTTGGCCCCGAGGGTCGAAACCAGAATGGCTATGCCGATGAACAGGGCTCCGCCGGTACCGAGCACCACCTTCATGGCGTCCGAAGCCACCAAGGCGGAACGGGCCACGCCCCCGGGCGCAAGCAGGAAGAGGTAGCCCAAGTTCGCGATGACATAGAGCAGCATCACCAGGGCAGTGGACAGCACGATGGAAAGTGGCAGGTTGCGCCCGGGGTTCCGGATTTCGCTGCCCACATAGGTCGACTCGATCCAGCCGTCATAGGCCCAAAGCGCCGCGACCAGGGCGGGGCCGGCCGCGAGCGCCACGGTCCCGGCACCGCCGGCCGGCCACAAGGGCTGCAGGTTCTCCGCGCTCCCGCCGGGCAGCACCAGCGCCAGCAGCGGTATCGCCAGCAGCGCGCCGATCTTGAGCACGGTCAGCAGATTCTGGACCGTGGCGCCGACCCTGAGACCCTGGGTGTTGAGCAGAGTCAACCCCACGATGCTGAGTGAAGCGACCACCTGAATGGCGAAAGGCGTAAGCGGGGTGAAGAAGCCAAGGTAGGTCGCAAACCCGACGGCGATGGCGGCGATGGACGCCGTATTGATGACGAGAAACGCCGACCAGCCGTAGAGAAAACCGATCGCCGGGGTGAAGGCCCGTCCCAGGTACACGTACTGCCCGCCGGCCTCCGGCATGGCGGCGCCCAGCTCAGCCACGCAGAGCGCGCCACAGAGAGAGACCAGCCCGGCGGCGATCCAGACGAGCAGCGACGGCACCGAGCCCTGCACCCCGGCCGCAATGGCGCTCGGGACGATGAAGATCGCGGAGGCGATCATCGTCCCGGCGTTGATCATGGTCGCGTCGAGAAGGCCGAGCTCGCGTTTGAGGCCGCCACCGTCAGAGCCTTCGGGGGCGAGCGGCGCTGGGGAATGGGACTTCACGAGTCGGGATGGAATCAGGATGCCGCAAGCTACCACCCGTCACCAGCCCCCGCCATATTGCGGGTGCCGTTCACTCCATAGGACCATTGCCCACACTTCCCGCAGTCCCGGAGTCAGCGCGCGGCGGCCTGCTCCCGCGACTGGTGGCCTGGCTGGACAGCCAGTCGCGCACCCAGCTCTTGGCCAGCGCCGCCATCATGGTGGCCGGGCTGGCGGGACTGTCCTCCGCCGTTGGCAGCGATCTGGTGCTGGTGGTGTTCTACCTCGCCCCCATCGGCGTGTCGGCCTATTTCGTGGGACGGCGGGAGGGGCGGTCCATCGCTCTGCTCTCGGCCCTGTCCTGGACCGTGATGGCGGAGGCCCTTTCGCCGGCCTCGACCGTGCTCCCGATCGTCCTAGCCGCCGGGGTCAACCGGGCGGTGCTGTTCCTGGTGGTGGCCGAGCTGCTGGGCTCGCTCCGGACTGCGTTCGAGCACGAGCGGGAGCTGGCCCGGACCGATTCCCTCACCGGGATCGCCAACGCCAGATCCTTCACCGAAGTCGCGACCTCGGAATTGCTGCGGTCCCGCCGCTATGGCCGTCCCCTCACGGTGGTCTATCTGGATCTGGACGGGTTCAAGGAGGTGAACGACCGGATGGGCCACGCGGCCGGGGACGTGGTCCTCAAGCGGGTCGCTGCGGCGTGCCGGGACACGCTCCGTCGGACCGACCTGGTCGCCCGGCTCGGGGGCGATGAATTCGCGGCGCTGCTCCCCGAAACCGGGGCGGAGGCCGCCCAGCTGGTCATCGGCAAGCTGCAACGGGTGCTGAGCACCGCCTTCGCCAGCGAAGGCTGGACCGTGACGGCCAGCTTCGGCGTGGTCACCTGCGCGGTCGCGCCGGATGCGGTGGACGCGGTGTTGGACCGGGCCGACCGGTTGACCTACCGCTCCAAGTCGAACGGACCCAACCAGGTGACCCACGAAACGGTCTCCTCCTGGGGGCAGCAGCAACCCATCTGAGCCATTGATGATTGACGATTGAGCGATTGAGCGATTGGCTCGTCGCTGAATTTCCATCCGCGGGAGTCCCGTCATGTCCCGAAGCGTCTTGCCTCTGATGTGCCTCATGGTTGGCCTGGCCTTCACCCAGCCGCTGTCCGCCCAGCGTGCGCCAGCGCCTCGGCGCGCTGCCGCTCCAGGACAATCCGCCGACTCGGCTCGCGGGATCAGCAGCAGCACAATGAGCGGGCTTCGGTTTCGGAGCCTGGGACCGGCCCTCACTTCGGGCCGAGTGGGGGACATCGCGGTCGACCCGTCCGACCCCAGCATCTGGTATGTGGCGGCGGCGTCGGGCGGGGTGTGGAAGACGGTGAACGCCGGCACTACCTGGACCCCGATCTTCGACGACCAGGGATCGTACTC
>DASWKS010000078.1:0-1933 GCA_036396495.1 Gemmatimonadales bacterium | reverse complement strand
ATCGGCCAGCTCGGCGTGGGCGAGGCGCTGGTGTCCATGCTGCAGGAGAAGGCCGTCCCGATGCCGGTGGAGCGCACCCTGATGAGCCCGCCGCGCTGCCGCATGGGCGCAATCACACCGGAGGAGCGGGCGGCAGTCCGGGCTCGGAGCCCGGTTGGCACCCGCTACGATACCCGGGTGAATCGGGAGTCGGCCTATGAGATGCTGGCCGCGCGAGCCGCGCCGGGTGGTTCCGCCGCCCGTGACCCGGTCCCGCAGCCAGAACAGAAGTCACGGGCCGGTGGGCCGTTGACCGATCTGATGTGGGGCACCAAGCGACGTCAGGGCATGGTGGAAACGATGGCCAAGCAGGCGGCCCGCACCATGGGCGGTCAGCTGGGCCGGCAGATCCTGCGAGGCGTGTTAGGCGGTATCCTGGGCGGCCCGCGCCGCCGATCGTGAGGAACCCATGAGATGGAACGGCCCCACCCTGCTAGCGCTCTCGGCTCTGGCCGCGGCGCCGGCTGCGGCTCAGTCGGTGCAATACCGCTCCCCGGCCGGCGTCGAGTACCGCTCCCAAGCCGACACCGGTGCCGTCGCCCGGGCCGAGGCCGCCCTCGCGGCCGACCCGCGCAACGTGGATCGGATCATCGAGCTGGGGGTCGCCCAATCGGGCGTGCGCCAGTTTCGCGAAGCCATTCAGACCTTCACCCGCGGACTGGGGATCGCTCCGGACCATGCCATGCTGTACCGCTGGCGCGGTCACCGGTACCTGTCGGTGCGCGAGTTCGACCGGGCCCGGGACGACCTCACCCGCGGCTACGGGCTCGACAGCACCAACTACGGCATTCTGTATCATCTGGGGATCGTCCGGTACGCCGGCGGTGACTTCGCCGGCGCCGCGGACGCCTTCAGGCGGGCTCAGCCGCGGGCGCCTAACGCCGGCGAGCTGGCCGGCTCCATCGATTGGCTCTGGATGTCGCTGGCGCGGGCGGGCAAGGCGGCCGAAGCCCAGGCGGTCCTGGACCGGGCCCCCGACACGCTCTCGATCGAAATCGCCTACACCCAGCGGCTGCGGCTGTACCGGGGGAAGATCGGCCCCGATGCCGTGATCACCCCGGCCGACACCACCGATATCGCAGTCGCCACGCTGAGCTACGGGGTGGGCAACTGGTACCTGGTACAGGGTGATACGGCCCGGGCCCGGTCCTGGTTCGAGCGTTCGGTGCGCTCCGGCGGCTGGCCGGCCTTTGGGTTCATCATTTCCGAGGTCGAGCTCAAGCGTTCGCGCTAGAGTTTCATTCCTGGAGGGCCGAATGCCCCGCTCCCTGCGTGATCCCGAAGGGCGACGCTCGATTCTGGACCGGCTTGCCGCCCTCACCCCGGAGCACCCCCGCACCTGGGGACGGATGGAGCCGGCGCAGTTGCTGCCTCACTTGGCAGGCGGCCTCCGGATGGCGTTAGGCGAACGGAAGGCCGAGGGCTCACCTTCCGGCTGGCTTCCCGCCCCGGTCTGGCGCTACCTCGCGATTCACGTCCTGCCCTGGCCCGAGGGAAAGATCCAATCTCCTCCGGGCGCGTTCAACACGCCCAGCCTCGGCTGGCAACGGGATCGGGAAGTGGTAGTCGAGCTGATCGAGCGGTTCGCCGCCACGCCGCCCGAGAAGCTGGGCGGGGCCCATCCGACGTTCGGCCGGATGCGGGCCCTGGACTGGGATGTCCTGCAATACCGGCACCTCGACCATCACCTCCGGCAGTTCGGCGTCTGAGCCGGTCCGAACGGCCGGGCTGAAACCTCGGTGCAGTCACCCGTTACCAACCCGCACGCGGCGGCTCTGGCGCAACATCTCGAATTCCGATGGACAGGGGGCAAGATGACCGACGACTCCACCGCGCGGCTCCGCGGCATCACCCAATCCGCTCTCAGGATCGCCGCCGGGCTGGGCTATTTCTC
>DASWKS010000077.1:0-2081 GCA_036396495.1 Gemmatimonadales bacterium | reverse complement strand
CACCGGCGGCGGCAGCGTGAGCCGGACCTCCGCGATCACCGATAACACCGGATCGGTCTCCGTTATCTGGACCTTGGGAGGGTTCCTCGGGGCCCAGACTCTGACGGTCAGCGCCGGGAGCCTTCCCCCCGCTGTGGTGGGTGCCACGGGAACGGTCGGACCGCCCGCGCTCCTCTTGCCTGTGGCCGGGAATACTCAATTTGCCGTGGTGGGAAGACCGGTGCCGATCAAACCCCGGGTCCGCCTCACCGACGCGTTCGGCAACCCCATCGCGGGCCGTAGCATCACGTTCACGGTCACAACCGGTGGCGGGACCATCACCGACTCGGTTCAGACCACCAATGCGAGCGGTGAGGTAGAGCTCGGCAGCTGGACCCTTGGTCCGGGTGCCGGCAACAACCGGCTGCGGGCCTTCCTGGAGAGCATCAATACCGAACTACTTGCGATCGGAACTCCCGCCAGCGTGGTGGTGTTCCAGGGGAACAGCCAAACCGTAAATGCCGGTACCCAGGTGCCCGTAAAACCGGCGGTCCTCGCGCTGGGGCCCGACGGCGAGGCACTCGCGGATGTCGCGATCGTGTTTCAGGTCGACGCCGGCGGCGGCCAGATCACTGGCCCATCGCAGACCACCGATGCGCAGGGCATTGCCCGGCTCGGCAACTGGATACTCGGAACGACCGCCGGCGAGAACCGGGTCTCCGCCACGACCTTCGGGCTGGCGGCCGTCTCCTTCACCGCCACCGGGATCGCCGCGAACCCCGCGGTGGTGACGGCTGCCACGCCGACCAGCATCACCGGGCTGGTGGGGAATTTCCTCAGCAGCAATCCGGCGGTCCGGGTGACCGACGGGTCCGGGAACCCGGTGGCGGCGGTTCCCGTCACCTTTGAAGTCGTCACCGGAGGCGGCGTGGTCGCTTCAGCCGGCTTCGAGGCGGCGTTTGGCCTGCTGGCCGCCGCCGGGGCCACCACCGACTTTGACGGCCGGGCTCAGCTTGGTGCCTGGAGACTGGGTAGTACGCCAGGCGACCAGTCGGTACGCGTAAACGTGGGCAGCCTCCCGCCGATGACATTCACTGCCACGGCCGAACCGGTCCCGGTGGGAACGTACCAGATCGAAGTCCGGTTCACTGGAACACAACCGTCGGCGGCGCAGCAGAATGCGTTCACCAGCGCAGCCGCACGGTGGCAGGAGCTGGTGCTGAACGACCTCCCGGACGAGACCTTCAATGAGCCGGCCACCTCCTGTTCTCCGGAGCTGAACGAAGTCATCGACGATCTGGTCATCTTCGCGGAGCTGACCACAATCGATGGTCTGGGTGGGGTGCTGGGATCGGCCGGGCCGTGCTGGATCCGCGATGAAACCGGGCTCACCGTGGTCGGCCGTATGCGCTTCGACACGGCCGACCTGGCGAGCCTCGAGACCAGCGGCCACCTGGGGGAAGTGATCCTGCATGAGATGGGGCACGTGGTCGGCTTCGGTACCCTGTGGTCCCTGCTGGGTCTGATCGAAGGCGCCGGCGGGGGTGATCCCACGTTCGTGGGCTCATCGTCACGGTCGGCCTGGGTGGCGGCGTCGCAGTCGCTGGGATTCGTCGGGAACATCGTGCCGGTTGAAAACTCCGGCGGGCCCGGCACCCGCGACGGCCACTGGCGCGAGACCGTGGCTCGCAATGAGCTGATGACCGGCTTCATCAACAACGGGACGAACCCCCTCAGCGCCTTCTCGGTCGCGTCGTTCCGTGATATGGGGTATGTCGTGAACGACGCCGCGTCGGACCAGTTCATCCTGACCCAACTGCTGCTGGGCACTCCCGCGGCTCAGCTGCAGATCCGGGAAGCGCCCCTGGCCGGACCGATCTACGTGATCGATCGCGCCGGCCGCCGGGCCGGCACCCGGTCGCGAATCCCGTTCTAGCCGTCAGCACCCAGTCGTCAGGAACGCTCAGCCGCCGATGCCACGGATGACGCGATGGCCGGGTTGATCGCCCAACCTGGCAGCCATTCAGCTGGAGTTCACGCCCGTTGTGAACGATCGGCGGCATCGGCGGCATCTGCGGATAATGCCCTGACTGATCGCTCCT
>DASWKS010000076.1:0-10742 GCA_036396495.1 Gemmatimonadales bacterium | reverse complement strand
CGTGCTCGATGCCGGGCGGGTGCTTCCGTCCGATCTCGACTTCATCGCCTTTCACGGTCAGACCATCTGGCATGAACCGCCCAGCGTCACCTGGCAGCTGGGAGAGCCGGCCCTGCTGGCCGAGCGATTTGGTACCCGGATCGTGAGCGGGTTCAGGGCCCGGGATCTCGCGGCAGGGGGGGAGGGTGCACCGCTGGTGCCGGTTGCGGACGTCCTGCTCTTCGGGGCGCCGGACGGGGGTCGGATCCTGCTCAACATCGGTGGGATGGCGAACCTGACCTACGTGCCACAACTGGCGGTTGACGACGGTGCGTTTGCCTTCGATACCGGACCGGGAGTCGCGCTGATCGACGCCGTGGCCCGGCTGGTCGACCCATCTCGCCCGTTCGATCAGGATGGAACCCTGGCGGCCAGAGGGCGAGTCGACCAGGTATTGCTGTCCCGGCTCCTGTCGGATGATTACTTCAAAGCCCCGCCGCCCAAGAGCACCGGCCGAGAACGATTCGGCGCCGACTACGCCCGGCGCCTCCTCGATGGTCGGGACGGTCCGGCCGCGGCAGCCACCGCGGTCGAGCTCACGGTCCGGAGCATCGCCGAGGCCCTGCAGCGCTGGACGCCGGCCGGGGTTGAAGTCGTCGCGTCGGGAGGCGGCTGCCATCACCCGGTGCTTTGGGCCTCCCTCGAGCGCCTGCTTTCGGCCGAGGGCCGCAGGCTGCGCCGCTTCGACGACGTCTTCTTTCCCGGTGACGCCAAGGAAGCGGTCGCGTTCGCCCTGCTCGGCTATCTCACGATTCACGGCCAGCCAGGCAATCTCCCCGCAGCCACGGGAGCCGCAGGCCCTCGAGTGCTGGGATGCATAACGCCGGCCTGAGGGTCGCCCGGGTCCTCTTTCCCACCCTCCGCTGGCGGGAAGCCGGCGACTTCGGACATGAGGAGGCGCGGATCGTCGAGGCGCTGCGACTGGGCGTCGGCGGTTTCCTGCTTTTCGGTGGCACGGTCGACTCGGTCGCCGCGCTCACCTCCCGACTCCGAAACGAGGCGGGGCGGCCGCTGCTGATCGCGTCCGACCTGGAGCGGGGCGCCGGGCAGCAGGTGAGAGGTCTGGCCGAGCTGCCGCCCCCCGCGGCGCTGGCGGCGATCGGGGAGCAGGCGGTGATTCGTGGCGCCGGTCTGCTCACCGGAACCGAGGCGCTGCGGGTCGGGATCAACTGGGTCCTGGCGCCGGTGGCCGATCTCGACCTCGAGCCGGACAATCCCATCGTCCAGACCCGTTCCTTCGGGTCCGATCCGCTGGCGGTGAGCGAGTCCGTTGCGTCGTGGATTGCCGGCTGTCAGGCGACCGGTGCATTGGCCTGCGCCAAGCACTTTCCCGGTCACGGCCGAACCCGGGTGGATTCACATGATGCCCTGCCGGTGGTCTCAGCCGGTCGGGACGAGCTGTCGCACACCGACCTGGTTCCCTTCCGGGCCGCGATCGAGGCGCGAGTCGACAGCGTGATGACCTCGCACATCGCCTTTCCGGCGCTCGACCCCTCGGGTGCACCGGCCACTTTTTCCCCCGTCATTCTGGGCCTGCTGCGGGAGTCGCTCGGCTTTCACGGCATCATTGCATCCGACGCGCTGACCATGGCCGGCGCCAGCACCGGGCGGAGTCCCGGCAGTCTGGCGCTGGAGGCGGTCCGGGCCGGGGTGGATGTGCTGCTCGATGCGCCCGAGATCGATTCGATGGCCGCGGCGCTCGAAGCCGAGGCCGGGGTTGACCCGGAGCTCCAGTCGCGGCTGGATGAGTCGATTCGCCGGGTCGAGCACGCGGCCGGTCTCGCGCCGGCCAACGCGGGCGATTTCATCCCGACCTCCAGTTCCGCCGTCGCGCTGGGCGATTGGCTGCTGTCGCTGCCAGCGGCGCGCGAGCCGGTGGGGCCGTTGCGGACGCCGTTGGAGCTGGTGGTGGTGGATGACGATCTGGGCGGCAAGTATCCGCCGTCCTCGCCCTCCAACCTGGTCGAGCAGCAGCTGCGCGGCGCGGGTATCTCCCTCGGGCCGGGAGGCAGTCGCGTGGTCCTCGCCTTCGCGGAGCCCCGCGCCTCCAAGGGACGGGCCGGCTTCAGTGATGCGAGTCTGGCCACCCTTCGTGCCGCCGCGCCCCACAGCGCGGCGATCGTGCTCTTCGGACATCCCCGGCTCATCGCGCAGATGCCGCACGGCCCTCCGGTGTTGCTCGCCTGGCACCGGCAGGGCCTGATGCAGGCGGCGGCGGCGCGCTGGCTCCGCGAGCGGGTCGAGTGAGCGGCCTCGACTGGGCGGTCGTCATTCTCTATCTGGTCGGCACGCTGGTCGCCGGCCTCTACGTGGCCCGCCGCGGGGCCAAGAACCTGGCCGAGTTTTTCGTGGGCGGGCGCGCCATCCCCTGGTGGCTGGCGGCGACGTCGATGGCCGCTACCACCTTCAACATCGACACGCCGTTGTACGTGGCGGGCCGGGTGGCTCGGGCCGGGATCGCCGGCAACTGGGAATGGTGGTGCTTTGCCATCGGCCACGTCTTGATGGCGGTGCTGCTCGCCAAGCTGTGGCGCCGGGCCAGCGTGCTCACCGACATGGAGCTCACCGAGCTCCGGTATTCGGGACGACCGGCTGCCGTGCTGCGGGCCACGCGCGCCTTTCTGCTGGCGGTGCCGTTCAATTGCATCAGCATCGGGTACGGCATGCTCGCCATGCGGAAGGTGATGATGGCGCTCGGCCTGTTGGAAGGGCTGCCCGATCTCCCCGGTGATCCCCGGCTCTGGGCGGTGCTGCCGATCGTGGGCGTGGTCCTGGTGTACACCGCGGTCTCGGGACTCTGGGGCGTGGTGGCGACCGACTTCATCCAGTATTTCCTGGCTATGGCCGGTGCATTCCTGGTGATGGCGTTCGCGCTGGGCGAGGTCGGGGGTCTGGGGCCCATGGTGGACTCCATCCGCAGCAGCGGCCGTCAATCCCATCTGGATCTGGTGCCGCTCGGTCCTGACGCGCTGGTTCCGCTCTCGACGTTCCTGGGTTACATCGGCATTCAATGGTGGGCGTTCCGCAATTCCGATGGGGGTGGGATGTTCGTGCAGCGGCTCTCCGCAACGGCCACGGAGGCGGAAGCCGAGCGCGCTGCCCATACGTTCAATCTGCTGAACTACGTGGTGCGTACCTGGCCCTGGGTTCTGGTGGCGCTGACGGCGATGGTGCTGCTGCCCAACCTGGACGATCCGGAGCTGGCCTACCCGCTCATGATGCGCCGCTATCTCCCGTCCGGTCTGTTGGGCCTGACGGTCGCCAGCATGATGGCCGCCTTCATGTCCACCGTCTCGACCCAGGTGAACTGGGGCGCGAGTTATGTGGTCCACGACATGTATGGGCGCTTTCGAGGGGTCACCGACGAGCGCCGCCTGATGCTCGCGGCGCGGGTGGCGAGCGTGCTGATCACGGCCGTGGCGGCCACGGTGTCGTTCTTCATGAGCGACGTCGGCAAAGTCTTCCAGTTCCTGATTCTGATCGGGAACGGTCCCGGCCTGGTGCTGTTGCTGCGCTGGTTCTGGTGGCGGGTGAACGCCTGGGCCGAGCTCTGCGCCATGCTCGCGGGTCTGGTGCTGGCCCTGCTGACCTATCTGCCGGCCCTGGCCGGCCTCACCTTCGGCCAGCGGCTGCTGCTGACCGCATTCGGGTCGATGGCGATCTGGGTGCCCGCCATGTTTCTCACTCCGCCGGAGCCGGCCGAGACCCTCGACCGGTTCTATGCCCGGGTGCGCCCCGGGGGCGCCTGGGGCCCGGTGCGGGCCCGTACCCAGCTCACTCCGCTCGACAATCTGAAACGGGATCTGCTGCGCTGGGTCGGCTGGGTGACGCTGATTCTGGGTGGGACCCTTGCCATCGGATGGGTTCTCGTGGGGCGCTGAAACCAGGGAGCAGGGAGTAGGAAGCAGGAAGCAGGGAGCAGGGAGCAGGGAGCAGGGAGCAGGGAGTAGGAAGCAGGGAGCAGGGAGCAGGGAGCAGGAGTAGGGAGCAGGGAGCAGGAAGCAGGAAGCAGGGAGCAGGGAGCAGGCAGCAGGCAGCAGGGATCTGGGAATGGGCGACGGTTTGTTGGCTTCGTTAGTGGCCCGCTCGCGGTTTTTGAACCCCAAGTCGAAGGGTTGCGGTGGGGCGTCTTCCCAGGAATCGACCGAGATTGGTTCGATGCGTGATCATACCAATCTCATCGCTTGGCGACTGGCCAAACGGGTCGTCAAAGAGGTCGTGACCCTTTGCGAATGCCGTTGGCGGCCCTCGTTCTCGGCTATGTACGGCCAGCTGAAACGCTCGTCACTCTCGGTCCAACTCAACATCACGGAGGGCTATGGGCTCAAGGAGCCCCGGCAAAAGATCCGGCACTACCGTATCGCATATGGATCCTGCCTGGAGTCAGCCGACGTTCTCGAGCGGTTGGTTGAACTGGGCGAAAGTGCCGCGGAACCGACTAATGCTACTTGTCGCGAGTGCTGCCGCGTGCTCCTGGGACTGATTCGCCGCGAGCGAAAGCTCCTGAGCTCGCTCGAAAGACTCGGCCCCCCTGCTCCCTAGTCCCTGCTCCCTGCTCCCTACTCCCTGCTCCCTGCTTCCTGTTTCCTACTCCCCGCTCCCTGCTCTGACCATCGCCCCCCACACTTTCAAGGCCGACGCCGGGACCGCGTAGATCATCCGCCCACCGCTTTCGGGCTGTCCACCGGAGAGCACCCCGACCACCTGGCCGGTCGCGTTGAACACCGGGCTGCCACTGGCACCGGGCGCTCCATAGCCGTCGATCTGGATCCGGTCGGGTGCCATCGAGGACACCGTGCCCGTCGTGGCGGAGACCCTGAGCCCCTGGGTTCGCCAATCTCCCCCCTGGGTGTCGAGTCCGTGGGGGAAACCGAGGATCGCGATCGGTTCGCCCGCCTGGGGTGTCGCCTCGAGATTGACAGCACGCACCGGGAACACGTGACCCCAGGCCAGCACCCGGATCACCGCCAGATCCGCCGACCGATGGGTCTCGACCAGCCGGGCTCGCCAGGCCACCTTGCCTCCGCTGAAGGCGACCGCGATCCGCTCCGGTTCCGGCCCCGACCCGCCCTGCAGCACATGGCGTGAAGTGACGATCCATCCGGTGTCGGCTTTGGTCCGCACCACGAAGCCGGTGGCGCTCACCCGCTGGCCCTCGCCTTTGTCCACGAACACCATCACCGTGGCCCTGGCGTTGGCGGCCGCGATGGCAGTGGCGTCGAAACGGGCGGCGCGGAGCAGCGGATCGTGCCGCTGGATCGCCTGCAGCACCTGGGAATCGAGCGATTCGATCGCTTCCTCGCTGGTACCCAGCTCTGCGATGGTGCGGCGCAGGGCGTCGGCCTCGCGCCGGGCGCTGTCCAGTGCCTGCCGCAGTCCCGAGGCGCGCTCGGCCGCGTTGATCAGCACCGCGTCCACACTGTCCACCCGGGCGATCAGCCGCTCCCGTTCCCGCGCCAGCCCCAGCCGCGCCTGGTAGGCCGACCAGGAGAGCCAACCCACCAACATCGCCATGCCCGCGATCGCCAGCAGCACGATTCCCAGTAACCGGCGGCGGAGCCGGTCGGTCTGGCGGGCCACTTCCACCCGGATCTTGAGATCGGTGGTGGACTGTTCCTGGCCGATCACCGGCCGTCGAGCGGCGGAGGGCGGCGCCGCGGGGGTCGGGGTGAGCACGGGTGCCACCCCGGCCGTCTCGGCCTGAAGGCCACCGGGGCGCTCCTCTACTTCCTCCACCACAAACTCCACCTCGGGACCGCGCGTGCCCAGCCGGATCCGGTCACCCGGCTCGAGCGCCTGATCGCCCCGGACCCGGGCCCCATTCACCCAGGTTCCGTTGGTACTGCCGAGGTCGCGCACCACGTATCCAGGTCCCTGGCGAAACACCGCCGCGTGCCGGGTGGAGACCTCGGCGTCCTTCTCGGGGTCGAACGGCAGCTCGGAGGTGGGATGGCGTCCCAGGGTGGCAAAGCCGGCGCTGAGCGGATAACGAGTACCGGCCCGCGCGCCGCTCAGCACATGGAGCACCGCGCCGGTGGACCGCTTGATCCGCCGCGGGTCAGATGACCGCGAGGAAGATTGCGAGGAGGACAATGAGTACCCCAATCACCAGCAACGCCATGCCGGCCGGGGATCCGGTGCGCTCGGTCCGGACCGGCGGGGGCGCCGCCGCGGGTGTTTCAGTCGGTGTCTGTGGCCCGGCGCCCTCATCGGTGTCGAGCACCACGTAGCTCGGATCCACCTCGGGTTCGGGCAAACCGGGTCCGTCGAACCGCGCCACCACCACCGTGATGTTGTCGGGACCGCCCCGGGTGTTGGCCAGCGTGATCAGCTCGCTGCCCAGCGTCTCGAGGTCGCTCTGCCGCCCGACGTACTGGGCGATCTCATCCCGCTTCACCTGCCCCGACAGCCCATCGGAGCAGAGGACCAGGGTATCCCCGCGAGAGATCTGCTCGTGAGTCAGCTCGACCCGGATCCGCGGGTCGGGGCCGAGCGCCTGGAGGATGATGTTCCTCCGGCTGCTGGCCTCCGCCTCTTCCTCGGTGATCTCACCGGCGTCCACCAGCCGTTGGGTGAGAGATTGATCCTTGGTGATCTGCACTGCATTGCCGTGTCTCACTAGATAGGCGCGGCTGTCACCCACCTGGGCCAGGTAGAGATGATCACCCAGGATGCCGGCCACGGTGGCCGTGGTCCCCATGCCGCGGACCTCGGGATGCTCGCGGGCGTAGGTGTGAATCTGCAGGTTGGCCAGCTCGACCGCCTCGCGAAGCCGCAGGGTAAAGCGGTCGGGCGTGAGCTCGTCTTCCTTGGTCCAGGTGCCCACCAGATGGCCGAAGATGAGATCGGCGGCCATGGCGCTCGCCAGCTCGCCGGCCGCGGCGCCACCCATGCCATCGGCCACCAGTACCAGCAATCCTCGTTCGCCGATGCTGTACCGCGCGACCTCGGAGTGCAGAGTCGAACGTCCGGCGCTCAGGTCGGCCACGAGGAACGCGTCCTCATTGTGGTCGCGGGTGCGCCCGAGGTCGGTCTTGGCGTAGATCAACGCGGTGACGGCTTTGTCAGTCACGATCCGGTGGTGTCCGGTGATTGGGGTAGGGTGGCGAGCAGACGTCGTATCCTTTCGGCTCGTGAATCACGTCGATCCCCGGGCTCGTCCTGCGAGTTCATCGCCTGGGCCGATGTGGCCCACCTGCGCGCCAGCTCGTATTGCTGAGCTTCGTTGTGCACCGTTGCCACGACCAGGGCCGCCTGCGCCCTGACCGCGAAACTCGCACCTTCGTGGGCATAAATCTGCTCTGCCTTGCGTCTCGCCGCATCCCGGGTCGCCGGATTGAAGATTTCGTTCAGATCCGGCAGGTCCCGCTCGGTCGGCGGCGCAACCGGTGCCGGTGGGGGCGTGGCCGGGGCCGGCGGTGGGGTGACGGGCCGCGCGAGGGTCGACTCACGAACCCGCTGCGACGTCGCCGGGGGGAGCGTGGCCTGCTGGGACCGGGTCGACTCGGTGGGCGCAGCGCTTGGTTGCGGAGCGGGCGGGGGCGGCCCCAACGCGGAGGGTGGGTTCACCACCAGGTCATTGGTGGCCGGGGTGAGTCCGGCATCCCCTCCCTGCTGCAGCAGTAGCAGCGCGGCCACCACCGCCAGGCCCAACAACCCCGCCGCGCTGAACGCCACGTTGCGCCGGGGCCGCGTGGTGGCAATGGGCATGGGCGACGTCGCGGCGTCCAGACGCACCGTGGGCAGCGAGCTGATGTCCAGCGGACCGGTGAGCAGAGACACGACCGCGTCCGAAAAGGCTCCAGCGGTCGGGTACCGCTCCGCGGGACGCCGCGCCAGCACCTTCTCCACGATGGAATGCAAGCCCGCCGGCACCACCAGGTCCGGGGCCACGTCGCCCAGAGACCGGGGCGGTTCGGTCAACCGCTTGGTCAGGGTCTCGCGCGCGCTTTCGCCCAGGTGGGGCAGCGACCCGGTGACCATCCGGTAGAACATCACGCCCAACGCATATACGTCGGTACGGGGATCCACCGGATCACCGGCAAACTGCTCCGGCGACATGTAGTCCGGAGTTCCGATCACCACGCCCGGCGCGGTCATCTCCCGGCTGGGCTCGGCCTCCAGCGCCTTGGCGATTCCGAAGTCCACCAGCTTCACGGTCTCGCCGGCCCGCGATGCCAGCACCATCACGTTGTCCGGCTTGAGATCGCGATGCACGATGCCCAGCTCGTGCGCTCCATCCAGGCCCGCGGCAATCTCCCGCGTCAATCGCACCGTCCGGTCCAGCGGCAGTCGGCCGTGTTCGGCCAGGATGGCACCGAGGGTGCGGCCTTCCAGGTACTCCATCGCCAAGTAGGCGACCCCCTCGACCGTCGTGCCGAAGTCGTACACGGTGCAGACATTCGGATGCACGATGCGGCTGGCGTTGCGGGCCTCCCGGGTGAACCGCTCCAGGGCTTCCGCATCCCGGTGATGACCGGGAGGGAGCACCTTCAGGGCGCAGAGCCTATCCATCAACCGATGTCGGGCGAGGTAGACTGCCCCCATGCCGCCGGCCCCGAGCCGTCGGATGATTTCATAGCGCTCGGCGAGTATGGCGCCCGGTGCCAGCTGGTCGGGCGAGGAGGCGGTCATTGCAGCGAATTGTACGGGTAGGCCTTGGGAAGCGTCAACGCGAAGCCCGGTCGTATGTTACCTTCTGCGCATGTTGCACCGGCCGCCCCTCGTGTTCCTGGCCCTTGCCTCCGCCTGCGCTTTTGGCTCTTCGGCCCCCCCAACCATGACCCCGGAACCGTTCGATCCCCGGGAGGAGTTGGTGGTTGCACCACCGTTACCCGCCGTGCCCGAGGTCGACGGACTCCTGGCCATCCGGGTGGTGTATCCTCCCGCCGGCACCCTGATCGGCCCGATCGATTCGAGCTTCGTATTCGGCAGTGCCGGCAGCGGGCGGGCCTCGATGACGCTCAACGGTGACCCGGTTCGGGTCTGGGCCAACGGGACCTGGCTCGCCTGGGTCAAGCTCCCGGCCGGGCCCGAAGTGCGGTTGGACATCGTGGCCTGGCGAGGCGCCGATTCGGCCCGAGTGAACCATATGATCCGGCGCCGGGTTGAGCCGGAGCCAAGTCGCGCCGGCGGCGTGTGGGTCGACACCACGAGCTTTTCTCCCCGAGGCCGAATCTGGTGGAGCACGGGGGAACCGATTCTCCTCGTCGTGCGGGCGGTGGAGGGTGCATCAATCCGCCTCTTGCTCCCCGATCGGCCCGCTCCCATCGAGCTGGCGCCGCTCCCGGCACGAAGCGGGATTTCCGACGCGCTTCGGGCCTTCGACCGCGACACCACCAATCTGCTGACCTCCAATCGGCGCGATTCGTATGTCGGAGTGCTTTCCAGTGACGCCATTGGACCACCGCTGGGGCCGGTAACCAACCCGGCCAACGGACCGCTGGCGGGTGAGGCCATCCTGGAGGTCGCGAGGAACGGCGACACCCTCCGGGTGCAATGGCCGATCCAGGTCACCCGGCTCGAGGAGCCGCTCCCGGTCGTGGAGCTGGACGATGATCCACGGCAGCAAAACAACACCGACCGGATCACGGTGGGTCGAGCGCTTCCCGGCGGTACCTATCACTGGTTCTTTCCAACCGGAACTCGTGCGGTCGTCACCGGCCGCATCAATGCCGACCTGCGGCTCCGACTCTCTTCCGGGCACTCCGCCTGGATCAATGCGGCCGAGGCCACGCTGTTGCCCCCCGGGGTGGGGTTGGAGCCCGCGGTGCTGGGGTCGATCACAGCGACCCCGGCTAACGACCGCGTCTCACTCCGTCTGCCGCTTTCGTGGCGCGCGCCGTATCGGGTGGAAGAGCATCCCGACGGCGTTACCCTCTCGTTCCACACCGCCGTGGGAGATCCGAACTGGATCCGTCATGGCCCCCGGCGCGGTCCACTGGCGAGTGTCACCTGGAGGCAGCGCGCCGCGGACATCGTGGACGTTACTGCCACACTGCGGAGCTCCCTGTGGGGTTATCGGACCCGCTGGGACCGGGACGATCTCATTCTGGAGCTGCGGACCCGGCCGGCTCCGGTTGGTCGCCGGCCGCTGCGGGGCAGACTGATCGTGGTGGACCCGGGGCATCCACCCCAGGGCGCGACCGGCCCCAGCGGACTGACCGAGGCAGAAGCCAATCTGGGTGTGGCGTTGGTGCTGGAGCGGCTGCTGGCTCAGGACGGAGCCCGGGTAGTAATGACCCGGCGCGATGACCGGCCGGTTGAACTCTGGCCCAGAGTCAAACTCGCCGACAGTCTCGACGCTGATATCCTGGTTTCGATCCACAACAACGCGCTGCCCGATGGCTTGAACCCGTTCACCAACAACGGGAGCAGCGTCTTCTACTTTCACCCCCGCAGCATCCCGCTGGCGCGGGCGATCCAGCGGGAGCTGACCCGGCGCCTGCCGTTGCGGGAGCTGGGGATTGCCCGGGGGGACCTGGCGCTGGTCCGGGGCACCTGGATGCCTTCGGTCCTGGTTGAGGGAATGTTCATGCTCATTCCCGAGCAGGAGGCCGCCCTTCGTACCGAGGCCGGCAGGCGGGCCTATGCCGAGGCAGTTCGGGCCGGAATCCGGGCGTTTTTCGCGGGTGAGGCGGATGTGATGCTGCACCAGTCTGGTACGTCTCCAAACTGATGCGGTCGCAGTGGCTTTTCCTGGC
>DASWKS010000075.1:0-1876 GCA_036396495.1 Gemmatimonadales bacterium | reverse complement strand
CGCGGCGGCTGCCGTGCTGTTTCTGGTTTTCCTGCTCGCCGTGAACCGACCGATGGAACAAACCCAGCCGGCGGAGCCGACCACCGGCGACTCGACCCGTCAGCCGGCCGCCCGCTTCGGAGCGCGGTCAGTCACCCTGGTCGTAACCCCGCTCCCGAGAAATTCGACGACTGTTTCGACCGGAACGCCCCCTCCTCCCCCAGTGGCCACGGTTCCCGCGGTGGGCCCCGCCTACCGGCCCGGCTTCAACCCGCTGACCGGGCTGCCGGTCTCCAGTATTCAGACGCTGCTCAAGGTGCCATTGCTGGTCTCGATCACCGAGTTTCCGCCCTCGGCCCGCCCTCAGTCCGGGCTCTCAGCGGCCTCGCAGGTCTGGGAGACTTCCATCGGGGAGGGGATGACCCGGTTCCTGGCCGTATATTACGGAGACTACCTGGAAGTCTTGTCGGACCTGCTCGAGCGCCATCCCGAGCTGACGACGAGTGATCCGGCAATCGGACCGATCCGATCGGGGAGGGTCGGGTATCAGGAGATCAAGCTGTTTTACCCGGGCGCCTTGCTGGTCATCCGCTACGGCTCTCCGGAAGTGATCGAGCAATTGACCAATTTGCGAACGGTATACGCCGACGATCCGAACGATGTCAACAGCGCCACGCTGACTCTGGCCGAGCTAGAGGCCCTGGAACTCGATGCGGCACAGCCGTCCAGCTACGCCGGGTTGTCCTTCGATCTACGGGTGCCCGCCGGGGGTGTGCCGGCACCGACCCTCGAACTTATCTACAGCCTGTACAACCAGATCCGTTGGGAGTATGACGCGGATCGAGAGACCTACCTTCGTTTCCAAGATCAAGCCGACGGAAGCGGCACCCTGGTACCCTCGTTCGATCGGTTGAGCAGCGACCGGCTGCAGGCCGACAACGTCCTGGTCCTGTTCGCCGATCATAAGTATCAAAACCTGCAAGGGACGATCTTGAGCATCGAATTGGCCTATGTGCCCAAACGATACGGGCTGCTGTTCCGAGATGGCCGGCAGTTCGAAGTCCAGTGGTCGAGCCGAGGGCTCGAGTTTCGCGTGCAGGACGATCAAGGCAAGGCTGTTCCGCTCCGGCCCGGAGTCACCTACTTCGAGGTGGTCAGCTACGAATCCTCCTGGGACCCGGCGGCCCGGATCGTCCGCTTTCACAACCCGCCGCTGCCGACCCTGACCATCACCCCGACGCCTACCCTAACGTTCACGCCCTCGGCGACCGAGTCACCCGAGCCACCGACGGCGACTGAAACCCCATAGCTTGGGCTAGATAGAAAGCGAGGAACGATGAAGCTGCGGGTCGGTGATCCCTGGATGTCCTCAAAGGCCTACTCCCACACTCTCAAGTCCCTGTCTATTAACCTGCTCGTCGCGCAGATCGAGCCCGCCCTCGCGTTTCAGCGCGAGGTGCTTGGGGCGGGCGTCGTCTATTCCGACCCCGACTTCGCGGTCTGCTCCGGCTTCGGAACCGAATGGATGCTGCATGCCGACCATACCTACGACAAGCACGCGATGGGTCGGACGATCGCGCCCGGAACTCTGCGCGGGGGCGGCGTCGAGCTGCGATTGCACGGTTGTGACCCGGACCAGGCGGAAGCCGCAGCCCGGCGGCTCGGGCACGAAGTCCTGGTTCCCACCGCCGACAAGGGTCACGGCATGCGGGAGGTCTACCTGCGCGATCCCGATGGATACATCTGGGTCCCGGATGTCGCCATCTGAGGCTGAGGGTGAAACAGCCGATCCCGAAGGCCAAGTTGCTGCAGGCCGCGACCCGCAGCGAGTGGCGCGCCTTGTTGAAGCGCAATCACAAGTCGAAGAATGAGATCTGGCTTGTGTACTACAAGAAGC
>DASWKS010000074.1:0-3746 GCA_036396495.1 Gemmatimonadales bacterium | reverse complement strand
AGCTGCGCCATCAAGTGCGGGTGCTGGATGCCTGCCCCGCAGTGGAGGCGGTATTTCATGACTACATCTGGTTCAAGAGCGGCAGTGATCCCGAGCAGGGGGGGCGGTACCTGCTCCGCGAGCGATTTCTGGAGCGGGCCGCGGTCTACCTGATTCCGGCCCCGGAAACCGGCTGTCCCGCGTTCCTGGCGTCCCGCGATATCATCAAATTCATGTCTACTGAGATCGTCGGGATGCACACCAGCGCCCTTGCCATCCGGGCCCAGGCGCTGAGCCGAATCACACCGCAGCCGCCCTTCAGAGAAGAGCTTCCCCACGGGGAGGACATCGATCTCTGGCTCCGGATCGCGAGCCAGACCTCGCTGGCGATCATCAACCTGCCGCTCAGCTACTATCGGCACCGGGACAACAGCTGGATGAATTCCCATTCGCGGCGGCGGCTCGCCCTGGGGTCGTATCTGGTCAAAAGCGAGATGCTGGACCGGCTGGAGCGGATGCTGACCCCCGCCGAGTGGCCGGTGTTTCGCGATCGGATCGCGTCTTACTGGCAGGGACTGGCCTATCAGTCGCTGGTCGCCGGTTTGTATCCCGAGGCGCGACGCGGCTTCCGGGAATCCCTCCGCATCAGTCGGAACACCCGGGTCTCACTGCTCGCCCTGAAAGGTCTGGGAGTCTCCTTGCTTCCGCGGGTCGTGCTGCGGAGCTATTGGCGCGCCACGGGTGGTGGCGAATTCGCCCGGCGGGGGACTCCTCCTGCCACCTGACGCAGCCGGTTCAGCGGGTAGCCAGCAGCATCACGCTCTCGGTCCAGGCATCGAGCCGGCCGCTCATCGAACCCCGGTAGCTGGTACGGTGGATCAGGTCGAAGAGCAAGAGTGCCGGGCGGCTTCGGGCTAGACCCTCATAGCTTCCGATGACGACCGGGTGCACCTCTACCTCGCGCAGGCCGGCCCCTCGGGCCATCTCGGTTAACGCTTGCCAACCAACCACACCAGCCTGGAGGCGCACTTCTTTCGGAATGTCGGTGGGGGACGGCGCCTTAGCCGCGAACTGGGCGCGCTGATGGTCCCGCCACCCGGCATTCTTGGTGACGAGAATCAGGCGGCCACCCGGGCGAAGCACATGGGCGAAACGCTCCAGGACTCTGGGCTTGTCCGGCATGTACTCGAAGGCCCGGATCGAGACGGCGGTGTCGAACTGCTCCGATCCGAGATCGGTCTCCGTGAAATCGGCTCGGACAAAAGAGACTCCATTCCGGCCTGCCAGAACCCGCCTTGCCCCTCGCAGCATTTCGTCGGAGATGTCCACCAGGGTTGCGGCCGATGCTGATGGGAGGAAGAGCGGGGTCCAGACCGCCGGACCGCAGCCGACCTCCAGCAGACTGCCCGCCCGGGCGGTTCCAGCCGCCCAGCGCAAGGCCGCCTTTGTCTGTTGGTAGTGACGCCGTTGGGTGGGAGAATTCAGCCAGCGGAACTGGACGTATTCGCCTCGAACGTCGCGCAGAGTCTTGTTGTAGTCGGCCCGGACCTGCTCGGGAGGCAGCATGGTGTCATCGTTCATTCAACGGTCCGCGGACGCCTCAACTCGACCCCACCGCGGAGCCGGCGGGTGGTCAGGGCCGTGGCCGCGCTTCTCCAGCCGGCCGCTCTCACCGGCCTCCCCCCCGTGGTGGCGGGAGCCGGTGCCGGGGCTCCGCCTCCCTTGGCCGCTTCGTTCACCGCGGCCGCGTGAAGAGCCGAGGTCATCCCCAGACTGAACCAGAGGTAGGGATAGTACAGCACCGTGACAAAGAATGCCGAGGCGAGGTACCCGATCATCGCGCCGTCGAGGCCCCGGGCCGTCGCGGCGAGAAACCGCCCGCGTTCTCCCATCACGTTAGCCAGACGGCGGGTGCGATAGGTCACGACAAATGACGAAACGATGAGACCGAGCAGAGATACAATCCCGAACGCTCCCAGCTCCGCGCTTGCCTGGATGAAAATGTTATGGGGCAGGGCGACCCGCCCATAGTAGTTGCGGTAATACTCGGCCCAGTTCTCGTACCCGATGCCGGTCAGGGGATAGCGCTGGAAGGTCTCGATACCGTGGCGCCAGAAGGTGATCCGGTTCTGTGAGGTCTCGTCCTCACCCATGGTGGTGAAGCGTTCCTTGGTCTCCTGAGGCATCACCGTCACCACCAGGACCGCGAGGGCACCCAGCGCCACCAGAGCACGCACCCGGTAGCGGGTCCGGAGCAGCATCCACATTCCCACGGCGGCCACCCCCAGCATGGCCCCTCGAGAGTTGGTGGCGATGACGCTCAGTACCGCGGTGCCGGGAAGCGCCAGCAGCAGCAGGCGTTTGGCCTTGCTCCAATGCTTCTGCAAACCGGTGATGAAATACATCGAAAGCGGGAAGAAAATGCACATCTGGATCCCGAACTCGCCCGAGTTGTGGAACCATCCCGGCGCACCGGTCGCTCCCCAATTCGCAAATCCGAATCCTCTGGCGGCCCAGGTGCGGGCGCCGAACTGGCTCATCTTGAAGCTGGCCAGAAGGAAGAGAAGGAAGAACAGGAAAAACCGGCCTTCGGTGGAGACGATGTTCGCGATCAGTACGTAGACCAGAATCCAGTTCACCCAGACGAACATCTTCTCCTGTGATGTGGCGGGATACAATGCAAAGGCCCAGGATAAGCCGACCGCGAGGGACATAAGAACCATCCAGAAATTGATCGGGTTCTTTGCCTTGAGTCGGCCGCCCTCGAGAAGGAAGGCGAGTGGAGCCGCGAGAATCAGAATCTGGGACCAAGGGACGGGCTGGAGCCAGCGGTAGATCGCTTGGGGGCGGACATACTCGAACAGCATATAGAGACATACCAGCCAGAATGAAAGCGGCTGGCGGCTGAAGAAGTGCCACAGGGCCCGCGGCCGGAGGGCGTAGATTCCCTCCATCAGCCCGGCGCCTACCGCCGTCCGAGGGGCGCCCAAGCCGGGTCGTCTGATCGCGGTCGAAGTCATCCGGAGATCCTAGTGCAAGTCATGTGCCTGGACAACCGCAACTCATGTCGTCGGAACGGGTTAACTTGGGCCTGCGGGCCTGGCGCCATACCCGAAATGTACCACGCTACTGTGGCGGGGATGGCGCCTTCGAACGATCTCTGCGTTCTCCCTCCATCCCATTAGGATGACGACTGAATTGGATCCGTATGGTCGTCTGGGCGAAAAGTACCGGTTTCTTCTCCAGCTGCCTCCGGGTGCCCCGGTACGGGTCAGTGGACGGTATTGGGAACCGCTGGCCGAGGATTTTCTCGCTTCCGGCCTCCAGCCGGTAGCTCTCACCGACAGCTCGGTTACCCAACCAGGATCCATTCTTTGCGCGTTCGTGGAGGCTCACGGTCATGAGGTCCATCCGCGGTTCGGGGACCGCTTCCCACCTCGGGGCAAGGCGGTGGTCCTCATCCGCCGCCGACTGGTACCCGCCGGCTGGGTCAGAAACCAGGTTCGACGGGCCGCCGGGCGGGCGGGGCTCGCGGTGCGGGCGGAGTTTCTTCCCGTTCCGAATCTCGACCAGGTCGAAGCGTTCCTGATTCGGGACCGGGATCCGACTGAGTGGCGCTTGGGGCGTTCTCCGCGACTCCCGGTCTCGCTCAGACAGCCGCGGGAGCATGTCTTTTTTCTCGCTCCAGCAGACGGAGCCACGGGATTCAGCGAGGCGGCCAGGCTGCTGAGCCATGCCACCGGGGACCACGACTTCTCGGTCGAGCG
>DASWKS010000073.1:0-10215 GCA_036396495.1 Gemmatimonadales bacterium | reverse complement strand
GTCGAGCAGGGCAGCCACGCCGAGCTGCTGGCCCGGCCCGATGGGAAGTATCGGCGGCTGTACGACCTGCAGCTGGTTCTTCAATAACTCCTCAGGACTGAGGACTGAGTACTGAGTGGAGGGAGAATGTTGAAACCAACGGTATTTCTGGCACGATCGACCCTGCGAACGGCCCATTCCGTTCCGGGGAGGATTCCGATCCTTCCGACCCTTCCGACCTTTCCGACCCTGCAGTTAGGGACTGACGGCCGGCTCTGGGTCGGGAGCGGAGCCGAGGCACGCGCAGTGGCGGTGCGTCGCTGCTTCCCCTGGTCGGAGCCCGACCGCTTCATCTCGCTGCGGGATGAGGAAAACCGTGAAGTGGTGCTGGTACGGGATCCAGCCGAGCTGGATCGGGAATCCCGCCAGGCGCTGGAGACCGCGCTCGCCGCCGCCGGGTTCGTTCTGACGGTCACGAAGGTCATCTCGGTGGAGGAGGAGATCGAGATCCGCCACTGGCAGGTGGAGACGGCGCAGGGTCCACGCAGCTTTCAGACCCGGCTGGACGACTGGCCACGCACTCTGCCCGGTGGCGGGGTGTTGATCCGTGACGTCGCCGGCGACCTCTATCACGTGGCGGCTCCCGAGGGGCTGGACCACAGGAGCCGTGAATTGTTGTGGGCGTTTGTTGACTAACGGTCGAGGACCCCCCTCGACCCTCTAGTTAAAGCGGAATCTTCGCGGTCCGATGACGCCCGCCGCGGCGATTGACGAGACAGAGACCCATCGGGCCCAGATCGAGGGCCAGATCCACCGACTGGTCGGTCGAGATGGCCGCCCAGGCGCGACCCATTCCGTCCGACCATTGGATATCATCGAAGACGAACAGGGACCGATCCGAGGTGAAGGAGCGCGCCTGATCGAAGTAGGTCAACGTGGCCTGCTCCTCATGATGGCCGTCGATGAACAGAAAATCCACCGGGGCGAGACGGGAGAGGCTGGGGCCGAAGGTCTCTTGGAATCGGCCGGTCACCACTTCGGCATTGGTCAGACCGTGCCGGTAGAGGGTTTCCCTCGCCTTGTCGGCAAGCGACTCGGCCCCTTCCAGCGTAATCAGGGACCCCTTGCCGTTGAGATGCAGCGCGGCGGCAAGGTAACTGGCGGAGACACCTACGCAGCTGCCCAGTTCGATACAGGCATCCGGCCGCAAGCCTCGCACCAGCCTGAACAGCAGCGTGCACCAGGAGGGACCCTTGCTGGCCAGTCGGCAGATCCTGCCCAACGAGTCCTCCACCAGAACCCCTGCAGCCATCTCCGCCGGCGACCGGTGCTCCGCCGGGGACCCGGCGCCATGATCCAGTCGAGTGATCTTCTCGTTCGAGCTCTCCAATTCCCGGCGATGCAGCTCCAACCGTTCGATCCAGACCCGTTCCAGCGGGTTGGCCTCCCCGGCCAGGGTGCGTTGCAGAGCGATGGCGATCGCTCTGATCGTGGGATCTTCTTCGGCGGCGAACCGGGACAGCGCCCAATCGCGCTTCACCCAATACCGCACCTGCCTGATGGATGTGGTCAGTCCCATCGCGGAGAGCTCGTTCGAAAAACGTCCAACGGTGTGCTGCGAGGATGCTCAATGGTGCGAAGAGATCTGCGTTTCCACAACCCCGTGTTAGCACGATACTTCGGTTTCTGCACGGCAGCTAGCGCTTGGTATTGAAACAGGTAGCGGATATCCGAAGCGCCGATCGACAACTATCCGCAGATTACGCCGATGGCGCAGATACTGCACCATTCGAATGCCCAAAGCTGCCTAACGTATCATCGTTCCCAAAGCAATTCGTGTTTGTATCCGCGCAATCTGCGTCATCTGCGGATGACCTTCGTCAAGGAATCGAGCCAGCGGCGGCCGGAAACCAAGGCAGGGAGCTCGAGCACTAGGGTCTGGGCCAGTCGTTGACCTGGCGGTCGGGCGCCGATTCGATGGCCGCGAACAGGGAGTCGAGCGCGGCTCGGTCGAAGTACTTCCCGCCGAGCACCACCGCGGAGATGCGCCTGGTGTTCCGGATGGCCTGGAGCGGGTCGGCGTCGAGCAGCAGGAGGTCCGCCACTTTGCCCGTCTCCACGGTGCCTACGGAGTCCGCCAGGCCAAGGAACTCGGCGGACTGGCGGGTGGCAGCTTCAATGGCCTGGGCCGGCGACCAGCCCAGCAGGGCGACGAAATGGGCCAGCTCGTCGTGCAGGGTGAAGCCGGGATAGATGTTGAGCACTCCCACGTCGGTCCCGGCCATGATCCGGACGCCGGCTTCGCACATTTCGCGCAAGTGGCGGAGTGCCGGGGCCCACACCCGACGGAAGTAGGCGCGCCGGGCGGCGTTGTGCTCCGCCAGCTGCTCTTGCCAATCGACCAGGAGGAAGCGCGAGAGGTAGCGGCGGCGCGGTTCCACCTGGCCCAGCGAATCCGAGACAACAGCCGCCAGATGCGAGTGCGCCGGGGACCCCGACTCCGTGACCGTCACCAGCGTCGGCACCACACCGACCCCCGCGGCGGCCAGGCGGCGCCAGAGAAGCATCCGTTCCTCGCGGGACAGGCTATCGAGTCGTTGCGGCTCGAATCCGTGCTCCACACTCCGCTGGCCCGATTCGACCACCACATCAGGGCCGGCGTTAGCGTGGCCGACGACGGACAAGCCACGAGCCTTGGCGGCGGCGACGATCTCGAACCAGGCAGCGCGGCTCTGCACCGTGCGGATCTTGATATGATCCAGCTCGAGTGCAGCCAGCGAATCGACCACCCGTCGTGCATCGGCCGGAGAACCGACCGGAATTCGAGTGCGCTCAACCGGCTCCGCCATCTCCTCGCGGGGCGTATTCCATTGCCGCCTGGCATTATCGGCTGATTCGAGGTACGGTCCGGCGATGAGCAGGCGGGGGCCGATCCGGCCTCCGGCCCGCACCTCCCGTCGCCACCGGATCAGCTCCTGGTGGTCGCCGCCCATATCCCGGACGGTGGTCACGCCGTTCACTACGAACAAACCCAGGGCGGAAGCCCGGGCCTTGGACACGTGCGAATGCATCTCGAAGAGACCGGGGATGAGAAACTTCCCGGTCCCGTCGACGATTCGTGCCCCAGTCGGAAGTTGGACCGCCGACCGTTCTATTTGCTGAATTCGACCGGCCGCGATCACCACAGTCGCGCCCGTGATCGGGGTAGATCCAGTGGCGGGAATGACCGTGACGTTCCGGATGGCGATGGTTCCGGTCTGCACGGTCGAGCCCTGCAGCGTGGCACCCGGAGTCAGCCCCAGTACTATGAGCCATCGCGACATCATCACGGGGCGGCCTGGTCCGTGATCCCCAGGTTCAGTGAACCGCGCCGATCGCCCATGCCGCGGCCGCCCGGACCCGCGGGTCCCGGTCCTGCAGCGCTCGAACCAGTTGCGGCACCGCCGTGCGGTCATTGGAAAAGCCGAGACCGATGGCACCCAGCCGGCGGGTCTCCGGCTCAGTGTCCCGCAGGGCTTCCAGCAGCCGGGCTCGTGCGGCAGGAAGCCGAACCCGCCCCAGCAACCGGACCGCCAGGCGCCGCACGCAGCCATCCGGGTCCTTGAGCGCCGCGGCCAGAGGGGCCACGACGGCCGGGTCTTTGTGGGTCCGGTCCACCCAGGCTACCACCAGTCCGGCCTCCGAATCGCGATCCGGGATCGGGTGGTTCCAACCCGACCAGAAGTCGAGCGAACGCAGCGCCAGCTCGCACTGCACCGGGCTGGCGCCACGCAGGCCGTCGAGCAGCCGGCGAACCGGTTCCTGGCCGGCGGCCTGGGCGGCGAGCGGGCCGGCGGTGCCGAGCCCACCGGCCAGAGATAGGGCGACCACAACCCGGCTGAGCGTGACCATCACCGCGACCGGTTGCCTAACGCCTTGGCCGCCATGCGCCGTACTTCCGGGTCGGCATCCCGGAGCGCCTCGCGCAAGGCCCGGGTCACGGCCGGATCCTTGATATCGTCGAGCGCTTCGATCACCGCCCGCCGGATCTGGACGTCCTCGTCCTTGAGCAGCGCGCTCAGCGGGCCGACCGCCGCCGGATCCTCGAAGCTGCCCAGCGCCTGGATCACCTTGTACCGGACCTCGGCGTCGCTGTCGTTGATGGCCGCGATCAGCTCGCGGGGAACCTGCCGCAGCTCGTCGAGGCTGCCCATGGCGTCGGCCGCGGCCCGGCGGACCTCCACGTCGCTGTCGGACAGCGCCCGGGCGATAGCGGGCGCGGCCCGCCGGTCCTCGATCGACCCCAGCGCGTCGATCACCGCCCGCCTCACCTCGGGCACGTCGTCCCGCGCCGCCGCCATCAGCTCATCGACCGAACGCGGGTCCTCGATGCTCCCCAGGGCTTCGGCAGCCGCCTGGCGGATCTCCGGGTCCGCGTCCTTGAGCGACGGCGTGAGTCCGGCGGTCACGGACATGTCCTCGATGGAACCGAGCGCCTCGATGATGGTCTTGCGGATGGCCACATCGCGCTCCCGACGGAGTGCTTCGGCCAGTGCCGGAACGGCCGCCGCATCTTCGATGGAGCCCATGGCCCAGGCCGCGTTGCGCCGGACTTCCTGGTCGGTATCGCTGCGGAGCGCGTCGGCCAGCGCGGGGATGGCCCGCGCGTCCTCGATTTCACCCAGCGCCCAGGCGGCGGCGCGACGCACCCCGGCGTCCGGGTCGCGGCGGAGCACTTCCATCAAGGCCCGGATCGCCAGGGTATCCCGAAGCGACCCCAACGCTTCGGCGGCGGCCCCCCGGACCGATGGCACACGATCTTCCAGAGCACCCACCAGCAGTCGGGCGGACTCTCGATCGACCGCCTGCACCGAACGGTCCGGGTCTCCGCCGCCCTCGTCGACTCCGGCAACCGCCGACGGCTGCGCCGGCGCGGCACCCATCGCGGCGATGGGGAGAACCGCAGTCATGATGAATGCCGTGACGACCAACGCGGCTCGGGCTGAAGGCATGCGTCGTTCGCCGGTCGACTCGAGAATCGCGAGCAGCCGGCCCTCGAACTCGGAGCGCTGGGCCATGGGCAGCGCCGGAGCCGGGCTCCGGCGGGCCGGGGAGCCCCGCACGATCTCGAGCAGATGAGCGGCGTAATCCGAGGGCCGAGCCCCGACGCTCAGCACCAGGTCATCGCAGGCCCGCTCGGCATCGGACCGCATGCGGTGGGCGGCGATCCATACCAGGGGATTGAACCAATGAACCGCACAGGTCGCCTGGGCCAGCATATGGGGTAAGAAGTCCCGCCGCTTGAGGTGAGCCAGCTCATGGAGTAGCACTACTTCGCGGCGCCCCTCGTCCCAGGTGATCGCATCGGAGGGCAGGAGAATCATCGGCCTGAGCCAGCCCGCCGTGCAGGGCATGGTGATGCGGTCGCTCAGCAGCAACCGCGGCACCACCCGTACCCCGATTCGGCCGCAGGCCCGATCGAGCAGGGTGAGCCAGTCCCCGGTCTTCGGTTCGCGCGCCCGACGCGCGATACCGGCCAGGAGCACGAACCCGCCCAGCAGCCGGAGCGCCAGCAATGCCGCTCCCGCGAGCCAGACCAGGGGCGCCACGGTGCGGAGGGAAACGGTCGCCGACGACGACTGGACCGGACTCGACTGATACCCCGGCGACTCGCGCTTTCCCCCGTCGGCCTTGTGCTTCTCCGCCAGCCCCGGAGCCGGGGTCGGCTGCCCTGGTCCGTCCAATTCCACCGCGGTCGAGCGGGCCGGCACGACCGGCAACCGCCAGGGCAGTACCCGCGCCAGCAGCGGCACCACCAGCGCGCCGGCCAGGGCCAGAGTCCAAGCCAGGTGCCGCAGGGCGGCTGGGTTCCGGCTTACGGTGCGCACGAACAATCCGGCCAACAGTACGACGGCTCCTGCCCGGAGGCCGGCATCCGCCAGCCACTCCAGAGTGATCATCGGCCCTCCTCACGCGCCCGGCGGATTCGCTCGGCGAGCTGGCCCAACCGCTCATCCGGGATCTCGCCGTCAGGCAACTTGACTAGCGCCAACACCGCTTGCTCCACCGAGCCCCCGAAGAAAGTATCGACCACCTGGCGCAGCGCCGTCTTGCGCGCTCGCTCGGCCGGTACCGCCGGGATATATACGTATCGGGGGCCGTCCTGCACGTGGCTCAGGAAGCCCTTGTCCTCGAGCTTGCCCAGCATGGCGCGAACGGCCGAATAGGTCGGGGGATCGGGTAGCCGGGTATGAACCTCGCTGACCGACGCCCTGCCCAGCCGATAAACCACCTCGATGATCTGCCGTTCCCGGCGGCCCACGTCGAACGGATTGGGGCGGCTGGTACGGTTGGCGCGTCCCGACGGCATGGTGCTACCTCAGTAGCATGGTGCTGCTACAGTAGCACTACGGCGGGCGACCGTCAAGCCCGACAATCGCGCCTCCGACCACCCCGGGACAGCCGCTATATTGGCCCTTCATGTCCACCGAACGGCTGTATTTCATCGATCCCTATCTGACCGGGTTCTCGGCCCGGATTGTCGCGCGGTCCGAGCGCGCTGGCCGACCCGCCGTTCTGCTGGACCGCTCGGCGTTCTACCCCGAAGGCGGCGGCCAGCCCGCAGATCATGGGATACTGAACGAGGTGCGAGTGCTGGATGTCCAAGCCGAGGGAGAGCAGATCTGGCACCACCTGGAGGGCCCCCTCGACGATGAGCTGGTCCAGGGACAGATCGATTGGCCTCGCCGATTCGATCACATGCAGCAGCATCACGGCCAGCACCTGCTCTCCGCCGCGTTCGAGGAACTATTCGGGCTCCGAACTGTGGCATTCCACCTCGGCTCCGAGTCCGCCACTATCGATCTCGCCGGTGACGCGGCCGAGTCGGAACTGCTCGCCGCCGAGTCACGCACCAACGAGGTGATCTGGGAGGATCGGCCGGTGCTGGCGCGATTCGTGTCGCGGGAAGAGCTGGCCGGGATTCCCCTCCGCAAGCCGCCCGTGGTGGAGGGCCTCATTCGAGTCGTCTCGGTGCCCGACTTCGATCACTCGGCGTGCGGCGGAACCCATCCCCGCACTACCGGCGCCGTCGGACTGCTGTACCTGAGACGCCGGGAGCGCCGCGGGGGGGAGACCCGGGTGGAGTTCGTGTGCGGGGGTCGGGTATTGCGGGACCTTCGGGGGCGGGGCGCTCTGCTGGCCCGGCTCGGCACCCTGTTCACGGCCGGCGTGGAAGACCTGGAGTCCGCCGTCACCCGGCTCAGGGAGAACGAGGAAGCCGGCCGCAAGCGGCTGGCGCACGTCACCGAGCGGTTGCTCCGTTACGAGGCGCGTGAGCTGGTGATCGCAGCGTCGGCCTCGGCCTCCAGTGTCGTGCGGATCGTTCGCGACGACTTGACCCTGGATGAGGCCCGGCTCCTGGCACGCTTCATCGGGGAAGACAACTGCATCGCCGTCATCGGAGTAAAGGGCGAGAAGTGCCAGCTGGTGATGGCCCGACCGTCCGGGGCGGAGCGGCCCGACTGCGGCAGGATCGTGCGTGAAGTACTGCAGCGATTCGGCGGCCGTGGCGGCGGACAGCCGATGGCCGCTCAAGGCGGGGTTCCCGATGCTGGTCTCCTGAAGAATGCGGTGGATGCCGCCGCGGAGCTTGCTGGCGAGTAGCTGAGTCGCCGGTGTTTACTTGGAGCGTCCCTTTCCGAGGGAACCATGCGAGCATTTCGTTCGGCGGCCCGAACGTCGGCCCTTCTCGCAGCCCTGGCATGCCGGGAGACGGGACCTACCGAGCCCCCTCCCGTACTCCAGTCCCTCCCCCGCACCCTGACTGACGGCGAACGGCGGGCGATCGAGGCCGCCAACGGCTTCGCCTTTGCCCTCCTGAAGAGGATCGACCAACGCGGGGCCGACTCCACCCAATTCGTCTCGCCGCTGAGCATTTCCATGGCACTCGGCATGGCGCTCCAGGGAGCTCGGGGCTCCACCCTCGACGCCATGCGCGCCACTCTGGGGTTTGGGAGCATGACCGGCGAGGAGATTGGCGCCAGTTACCGCGGCCTGATCGACCTGCTGCGGGGTCTCGACCGCCAGGTCGAGTTCGAGCTGGCCAACTCGATGTGGGTGAATCAGAACTTCGCGGTCGATCCGGCGTTCGCCGAAGTGGCCCGCCGCTACTTTGCAGCCGAGACTGGCGATCTCGATTTCACGGCCCCCAGCTCGGTGACCACCATCAATACTTGGGTCTCGGACAAGACCCGCGGCCGGATCACTTCGATCCTCGAAAGCATCGATCCGCAGGAAGTCCTTTTCCTGCTCAATGCCATCTATTTCAAGGGGACCTGGCGGGAAGGGTTCGACCCGGCACAGACCAGCGACGCCAGCTTCAGCGGCAGCGGGGCGCCCCAGAGCATCCGGCTGATGCATCGCAAGGGCATGATGCCCTATCACGACGCCGAAGGATTCGAGGCGGTCGATCTGAGCTACGGTGCCGCCGCGTACAGCATGACGGTCCTGCTGCCGAAAGAGGGCCGGACTGTGAACGACCTAGTGCAGTCCCTGACGCCGGAGGTCTGGTCGGCGATGACCACCGGGTTTCACCAGGCCGAGGTGGACCTGTTTCTGCCGGCATTCCGCCTCGAATACCAGCGAAGTCTCAAGGACGACCTGTCATCGCTGGGAATATCTGCGGCCTTCGACCCGCGAGAAGCCGATTTTGCCGGTATCGGCGCGGATCTGTTCTTGACCCGGGTCGAGCACAAGACCTATGTGGAGGTGGACGAGGCAGGCACCACGGCCGCCGCGGTCACTGGCGTGGGAGTGGGGGTGGTTTCCCTGCCCCGACAGGTCACCTTCCGGGTGGACCGTTCCTTCATGTTCGCGCTGCGCGAGCGGCTCTCCGGTACCATTCTGTTCCTGGGGAAGGTGACCCGGTTGCCCGACTAGGGAACTTTCGACCGCGGAACGACATTGGAACAGATCCAGACATCGTGGAGTCTCCCTCACATGCTGTTTCGCGTTGCCTCAGTGCTTGCGTTGACGGCCGCGGCCGCCGCATTCCCCGCCCGGGCCCAGTCGACGGCCCCATCGACCAAGGTCCTGGTCAACACCAACCAGGAAGGCCTGGCTCTGCAGGGCTACGATCCGGTCGCATTCTTCACCCAGAATCACCCGGTGGTAGGGCTTCCCGAGATCACAGCGGTGCATCGGGGCGCCACCTACCGGTTCAGCTCGACCGAACACCGGGCCTTGTTCCAACAGGAGCCCGGCAAATACGAACCGGCTTTCGGCGGTTTCTGCGCCTACGCGGTATCGCAGGGAGGGACCGCGCCGGTCGATGTCTCGACCTTCCAGATCCTCCATGGCCGACTGGTTCTGAACAAGAACCCCGACGTTCTCGAGCTCTTCAACCGGGACCGTGAAGAGCGCTACCGCAAAGCGGAAGCCAACTGGCCCGGAATCGTGGAGAAGAAGGGGCGCTAGGGAGCCCCAGAGTAGCTTTGGGGCATGCGAAGTCCCGGGGACTGGATCCCTCTTCTCGCCCGCATCGCCGACGAGGCGGACGCGATCGCGCTCCGCTTTTTCCGGCAGGCCTCCCTGCGGGTCGATATCAAGGCCGATGCGAGTCCGGTGAGTGAGGCCGACCAGGCGATCGAAGCCGCCGCGCGCCGACTGGTTGTCGCCCATCACCCGGAGCTCGGTGTCCTGGGGGAGGAGGAGGGGGAAACCGGATCGCGGGATGCCAGGCTGATTCTCGATCCGATCGACGGAACCAAGAACTATGTGCGCGGCATTCCCGTCTTTGCGTCGCTCCTTGCGATCGAACAGGGCGGTGAGGTCAGCGCCGGTCTGGTCTCGGCGCCCGCGTTAGGCCAGCGCTGGCACGCCGCCCGCGGCGCCGGTGCCTGGAGCGGCGAGCGACGGCTCCGGGTATCCGCCGTCCGCGAGTGGGATCGGGCCCAAGTGTTTCACGGCAGCCTGAGCGGCAGCGAAGGACGGGAGATGCCGGCCGGCCTGACCCGCTTGATCCAACGCGCGGGCCGGAGTCGGGGCTTCGGAGATTTCTGGCAGCACACCCTGGTGGCAGAAGGAACCGGCGAAGTGGCGGTGGATCCCCGGGTGGCCCCCTGGGACATCGCGGCACTCCAAGTGATCGTGGAAGAAGCCGGCGGCATGGCCACCACACTGGACGGACGACGGTCGATCTACGGCGGCAGCCTCGTGACCAGCAACGGGGTGCTGCATCAGGAGGCGCTTGCGGTG
>DASWKS010000072.1:0-9080 GCA_036396495.1 Gemmatimonadales bacterium | reverse complement strand
ACCGTGTCCCAGGCCGTGCTGCGGCACCGCCATCCGCTCACCCCGTGGCTGGGCCGCCGGCTCGCGGGCGTGGTCGTCGCGACATACCTTCGAGGGGAACCGGTGTTCCGGCGCGATGAGCCTGATGGCCCGGTCCTGGGTCGCCTCCTTTCACGCAACCATTCATGACCTCCTTCACCGATCTGGTCGATGTAGCCGCGGAACGGCTCGGTGGCGTCGTGCTGCTGGCCACCGACGATTTCTTCGCGCCCAAGGAGAATCTGCTGAAGCCGTCGAAGCCGGTGTGGAAAGAGGGCGTCTATACCGATCGCGGCAAGTGGATGGACGGCTGGGAAACCCGGCGCCGACGCACCCCCGGTCATGACTGGTGCATCATTCGGCTCGGATGTCGGGCGGTGCCGCACGGCGTGGTGGTCGATACCGCCTTCTTCCGGGGCAACTACCCCGAACAGTGCTCCATCGATGCCTGCGTCCTTGACCACGCGCCGGATTCCGCCGCGCTCGCCGAGGACCCCGCCATCGGGTGGAAGGAACTGCTTCCCCGAAGCCCTCTCGAGGGGGACAGCGAGAACCGGTTTGCCGTGACCAGCCGCGACCCGGTGAGCCACCTCCGCTTCAACATCTTTCCCGACGGCGGGGTCGCCCGGCTCCGGGTGTATGGTGAGCCGGTCCCCGATCCGCGACTGCGGGCCGGAGTTCAGGCCGATCTGGCCGCGCTCACCAACGGCGGGCTGGTCCTGGCCTCCAGCGATATGTTCTTCGGCAACCGCCACAACCTGATTCTCCCCGGCCACTCGACCTTCATGGGCGACGGCTGGGAGACCCAACGGCGGCGCGGGCCGGGACACGACTGGAGCCTGCTGCGGCTGGCGTCGCGCGGGAGTATCGAGCTGATCGAAGTGGACACCGATCATTACAAGGGGAATGCTCCCGAGAGCTGCTCCCTCGAAGTCTGTGATGCGCCGGGCGCCACGGCCGAGCGTCTGACCGATGGCGCGGTCGCCTGGACCACGGTGCTCGCCCGCACCGGGCTCGAGCCCGACACCCGGCATCTCTTCTCGCCCAGTGCGGTGCTGCCGGCCACCCACGCCCGCCTCAGCATCTTTCCGGACGGGGGGATCGCGCGGCTCCGCCTGGTGGGGAAAGTGGCCGGCTGATGCTGACGCTGGAGCAGCTCAACGCCCTGCCGCCCTTCGACGCGGCCGAGCACCTGCGCGCCTGCTGCGGATCGTCGCGCTGGGTCGAAGCGCTGGTAGCCGCGCGACCCTTCGAAAGCCTCGAGGCGGCCCTGGCCGCGGCCGACCGGATCTGGTGGACCACCAGCCCCGAAGACTGGAACGAGGCACTCGTCTGTCACCCCCGGATCGGTGAAACCGCGTCGCAGACCCGGGTGAGCGACACGGCGCGCGGCTGGTCCGTCAAGGAGCAGGAAGCGGTAGCGGCCTCGGAAGAATCCACACGGCGACAGCTGGACTCGGCGATCCAGGAGTACGAGCGAAAATTCGGGTGGATCTATGTCGTGTTCGCCAGCGGACGAGGGGCCCAAGAGCTCCTGGCCGATCTCCATACTCGCATGGCGAACGACCCGGAGCGGGAACGGATGGTGACCGCCCGGGAACAGTTGGCGATCACGGAGCTCAGGCTCAGGAGAATGATCTCAACTTAGGGTTCCCGGTGCCGGGTTCCAGGTGCCGGGTGCGATGCTGCGTGCGGTGCCAGGTGCGAGGTGCTGCGTGTTGACGTGACCCCACCGCTGTAATCCTGAGCGCAGCGAAGGATCTTGCCTGGCACACGGCACGCGGCACCGCACCTTGAACCGCACCCGGCATTCGGAACTAGGAACCCGGAACTTGAGCCCAGCCATGCCCTCCCTCACCACTCACGTCCTCGATATCAGCCTCGGCCGTCCTGCGACCGGCCTGAGCGTGCGATTGGAACGGTTCGACCGAGCCGCCTGGACCGCAGTCGCGGAAGCGATGACCGACATCGACGGCCGGGTGCGGGACTGGCTTCCCGATGGCGTGCCGGCCGGCCTCTATCGGCTGGTCTTCGAAACCGGGGTCTGGTTCGCCCGGAGCGGGCGGGCCACGCTCTACCCCCGGGTGCACATCGACTGCGACCTCGAGGGCGATCAACCTCACTATCACGTCGCGCTGTTGCTCGCTCCATTCGGTTTTTCCACCTATCGCGGAACCTGAGGCTACTTTTCGGCAGCTAGGAGGTTTCGTGCCCACGCCAGAGGAGAGTTTAGAGGAGCAGAGGGAATGGCTCCGCGTCACGCTGTCTAGCATTGGTGATGCAGTGGTGACCACCGATACCTCGGGCCAGGTAACATTCCTGAACCCGGTTGGGGAACGGGCCAGGAAGGCGGGCTTCGACTTTCACCTGGTGAAGCCGCTCGATCCCGACCAGCTGCAGCAGTATCTCGTCGGGGAGGGGGATCCGGCACTACCCCCCTTCGCGGAAACCTCATGACTCGGCTGGCCTGGAACGGCTATGGCAAGGCCGAGGTGCGCCTGGTGAAGGTTGACCGGAACGAAGCAGCCCACCTGCTCACCGACCTCTCGGTCGACGTGCAGCTCCAGGGCAACTTCGAATCGGTTCATACCGGCGGCGACAACGCCTGCGTCCTGCCCACCGACACGATGAAGAACACCGTCTACGCTCTCGCCCGGCAGGGAACGGTCGATCCGCCTGAAGCCTTCGCGGAGCGTTTGGGAGCCCATTTTCTCGACGCATGCCCGGCGGCAACCCGCGCGGTAGTGACGCTCAAGGCCCACCAATGGGAGCGCCTGAGCGTCGGCGGTGCGGCCCACCGGCACGCCTTCGCCCGAGGGAGCGAGGAGCGGAGAATCGCGGTGGCGTCGGTCGGCCGGGACCGCACCGTGGTCGAAGCCGGCCTGGAAGGGCTGGGCCTCCTCAAGACCACTGGTTCCGGGTTCAGCGGGTACCTCCGGGACCGCTATACCACACTCCCCGAGACCGAGGATCGCATCTTCGCTACCGAGGTCACGGCCCAATGGCGCTACGGGGAGCGGCCGCTTGACTTCGCGGCGGCTTGGTGCGCCGTCCGCCGCGCCCTGATCGAGACCTTCGCGGAGCACCAGTCGGCGTCGGTCCAGCAGACCCTCTATGCCATGGGAGAGCAGGCCTTGCGCGCCTGTGCGGAAGCGGCCGAGATCCGGCTGGTGCTGCCCAACCGGCATCACCTCCTGGTGGACCTGCGGCCCTTCGGGCTCGAGAATCCCAACGAGGTTTTCGTCGCCACCCGCGAGCCATACGGCCGCATCGAGGCGGTGGTCACCCGCTGAGGCCGGGCCGCCTGCGTTCCAGGATCCGCCCGAACGAACGGCTCTGAAAATCGTCCGCCGTGAGCCCGGTCATTCGGGTTGCATCTGCCTCACTGACCGCTCCGGAATTGATCGCCCGGAGGAAGTAGTTGAGCAGGCCCTGGCCGGTGGCCGCATCGTCGAAGACATCGCCCACCAGCGTGGCCTGCGCCGCCTGGTCCAGGAAATTTCTGAGCCGTTCGCCGGCGGCCTCCAGTCCTTCGAGAAAGAAGGCGAATATCGCGGCGTAGCGGGTCGGCAGCTGGGCGGGATGCAGATCCCAGCCCTGATAGAAGCCGGTTTCCAGCGAGTGACGGACGTCGGCGTAGTGCAGGGCCCAGGCCCGGTGCACGCTCGCCCGGTTTTCCGCTTGCTCCGACGGCGACAGGGTCGTCCCCTCGGGAGCGCGGTGGATCGGGACCGGCATGATTCCGGTCGCTCCGTCGGAGAGCCAGACCCCGGTGCCGGCCAGCGCCACCTGCATGACGCCCTTGGCGAAGTCGCACGCGGGATGGCTCATGCGCTGGCAAGCGGCCGTGATGCTGAGCCCGGCCGTGTAGTCGTAGGTGCCGAAGTGCGCGCCCCGCACCCGGCCCGCTCCCGCGGCCACCAGACCCGCCAGCGGACAGCGGCCCTCTGCGTCGATGATGGCCTGCGGCATCTCCACCATCAGCTCCAGCGGCACCGTCCCCTCCGGAAGTCCCAGACGATGCTCCAAGGCTCCCAGGGCCACCCCGACGTGGGCCACCTGCTCGGGAATGGTGATCTTGGGCAGCGTGATCACGAATCCAGTGGGCAGGGTGCCTCCGCGCTCCACCAGCGTGGTGAGGAAGATCTCCAGGGTGCGGAGGCTCCGGCGGCGGAGCTCTTCATTGAGCGGCTTCACCCGGATTCCCAGAAACGCCGGCAGCATCCCGGCCAGCTGCCCCGCCGCCACTTCGCCGGCTGCCTGGGCAACGTGGCCGTCCTCCTCGCTGTCGGGGCGATTGCCGTACCCGTCCTCGAAATCGATTCGGAAATCTTCCACCGCCTCTCGGTCCAGCTTGGCCGCCACCCGCGCGTACACCGCGTCCGCCAGGCCAGGCGCAACGCCCACCGCCACACCGAACCGGTCCGCACTCCCGCCGTATTCCTGCAGGGCGCGCCGAGCCAACTGACCCAGCTTGGGCGCGGTGTCGCGCCGGAACAGGTGCCCTCCGCCATAGACGGTGTGGACCGGTTGGCGCGCGGCCCTTTCCCCCGGATACACCTGGGCGAATTCTCGATTCGCGCGGGTGAGGGGGTCGGAACCACCCGCCGGCTCGCTGGTCATTCTGGTCTCCTGAGGAGAGGAACGCCACCAAGCTAAGGGGACTATCACGACTCAGCACTCAGTCCTCAGTCCTCGGTCCTGGCGGTTCCCCCGGGGGAAACCGCTGGCTGTGCAGCCGCTTCCCTCTTACATTGTTCGCGAGGCCGCCCGGCCCTCCTGGCCCGCGGCCCCGCAGCACACCGCTGCGCGACGATGGTTTTCATCGCCCACCCAAGGAGCCCAGATGGCCAAGAGCACGAAGAAGAAGAAGAAGGCACCTGCCCGGAAGGCCAACGCCGCGTTCATGAGACCCGTTCAGCCCGACGCTGCGCTGGCCGAGGTCGTCGGCTCCAAGCCGATCCCGCGCACCGAAGTCACCAAGAAGCTGTGGGCCTACATCAAGAAGAATGACCTGCAGGACAAGAAGAACCGGCGCATGATCAAGGCGGACGCGGCCCTCAAGACCGTGTTCGGCGGCAAATCAGCCGTCAATATGTTCGAGATGACCAAGCTGGTAGGGAAGCATCTGAAGTAGCAGGACCCCTCCAAGTCGCTTTCAACAGAGCCGCTTCTGAAGCGCAGCTTCAGGCCGGCGGGGGCTGGTGCTCCGCCGGCCTGGCGCTTTCCGCCCGCTCGCGGTGCGAAAACATCGTGACCGGGAAGCGCCGACATGGCTAGCACAAATTCCCCGTCGGCATCCGAGAAATGCTGCGAATTGGGGCGAAATGTGACCCGGAAGCCTCGCGAATCCCCCGCCTGATTGTTGGGCGTGGAACTCACCCGGCGAAGCACCTTGCACCCTGGAAATCCATTTGGTATTCAATAGACAGTATGAGCAGCAGCCTTCCGCCGGACCTCGCTCGCACGGAAGAGCGCGTCCTCGTCCTGGGCCCCGCGGCCGGGGACCGCGCGCGGTGCCGCGCCGTGCTGGACCAAGCCCGTTTGGCTGGTCACTTCTGTGCAACGCTGGCGGACTTGACCCGGGAGCTGCAGCTGGGCGGCGGGGCCATTTTCCTCACCGAGTCCGCCTTGTCGAGCGCGCCGCCCGAAGGGCTGGCCCGGTTGCTCCGGGGTCAGCCGGGGTGGTCCGACATCCCGGTGCTCCTGCTGGCCGATCACGGCGACTCCCCCCTCACCGCCTGGGCGGTGGAGACGTTAGGCAGCCTAACCGTGCTCGAACGCCCGGTCCGGACCGTCACCGCGGTCACGGCGCTCAGGAGCGCGCTCAAGGCGCGCCAGCGCCAGTATGAGTTGCGGAACCACCTGCAAGCCCAGGGGTGGCTCGCGGCCGTCGTGGCCTCATCGGACGACGCCATCATCAGCAAGACGCTCGAAGGCGTCATGACCACCTGGAACGCCGGAGCCGAGCGGCTTTTCGGTTATTCCACGGCCGAGGCAATCGGCCGGCCGATTACCCTGCTCATCCCCGAGGAACGGCGCGAGGAAGAGAGCTTGATCCTGCAGCGCCTCAGGCGAGGCGAGCGGATCGAGCACTTCGAGACCGTGCGGGTGACCAAGGAGGGTCACCAGCTGGACGTCTCACTTACCCTCTCGCCGGTGCTCGACAGCTACGGTGGTATCATGGGTATTTCGACGGTCGCCCGCGACATCACCGCGCGGCGCAGAGAGGAAGAGGCGCGGCGGGAAGCCGACCGCCGCAAGGACGTGTTCCTCGCCACGCTGGCTCATGAGCTGCGCAATCCCCTGGCCCCGATCCGGAATGCCGTCCACATCCTGCGGCTGGCCAGCGAGCACGACACCATCCCGCAGCATCTCATCCCGATCATCGAGCGCCAGGTCGGCCATCTGGCACGGCTGGTCGACGACCTCATGGAGGTGTCCCGGATCAGTCACGGGAAGATCGAGCTGCGGCGGGAACGGGTGGATCTGGCTGATGTCGTCCGGTCCGCGCTGGAGACCAGCCGGCCGCTGATCGAAGCCGGCCGGCACGAGCTGGCCGTGACCCTTCCTTCGGAGCCGGTCCAGCTGTTCGCCGATCCGGTCCGACTCACCCAGGTCATTGCGAACCTGCTGAACAACGCCGCCAAGTTCACCCCGGACGGGGGACGGATCTCGCTGAGCGCCCGAGTCGAGGGGACCGCTGCGGTCATTACGGTGCGGGACACCGGCATCGGCATGTCGCCCGACCTCCTGGGCAGCGTCTTTGACCTGTTCATCCAGGGCGAACGCCCGGCCCAGCGACAGACCGGCCTGGGCATCGGCCTGACACTGGTGCGGAGCCTGGTCCAGCTGCACGGCGGCACTGTCGAGGCCAGGAGCGAAGGGCCCGGTCTCGGCAGCGAGTTCATCCTGCGGCTTCCCTCCCTCAGGCTCCCCGGGCGGGAGGGGCCGGCGCCGGAATCGCTGGAGCGGTCGGGCGCAGACCCCCCGACTGGTAGCCGACGGATTCTGGTCGTGGATGACAGCCGCGATGCCGCCGACAGCCTGGCCGAGTTGCTGCGGCTGATGGGATACGAGGTGCAGCTGGCCTATGAAGGGCTGACCGCCCTGGAGGCCGCCCGCCAATACCGCCCCGACGTGGCGGTGCTGGACCTGGCCATGCCGGGGATGGATGGCTTCGAGCTGGCGCGGCAACTGCGCCGGGTTCCCACCGGCAACCGGATGCGCCTGATCGCCCTCACCGGGTACGGCCAGGAAGAGTTCCGGCGCCGTTCCCGCGAGGCGGGATTCGACGCCCACTTCGTCAAGCCGGCGGACCCCGGCGCACTCCAGGCTGTGCTGACCGCGTCCTGATCACCCCTCCACGGCCGGGGCGAAAAACGATACGCCCCGGACATGCTCGTCGATGTGAAGCGGGAACTGGAGCGAGGGAAAAGCGCGGGCCTGGCAATTGGTCCGCTCGCACAGCCGGCAGGTAATCCCGATCGGCACCGCGGCCGCCAGGTTGGTCAGGTCCACCCCGTCGGCATACACCAGCCGGCTGGCTTCACCCACGTCACATCCGATTCCGACCGCGTACAGCACGATGGGCTGGTGATAGTCGCCCGCGTGGCGCTGCACCGTGCGCGAGACCGAGAACAACGCATTCCCGTCGGGAAGGCGGGAGAATTGCAGCCGGATCCGGCCCGGCTGGAGAAAGGCGGCGTGGACGTTCCAGAGCGGGCAGAGTCCCGAGAAACGGGGGAACCGGACGCTGGTGACGCTGAACTTCTTCGAGATGTTCCCGGCGATGTCCACCCGGACCAGGTGGAATCGCACGCCCTCGCTGCCCGGTCGACGCAACGTGGTGAGCCGGTGGCACACCTGCTCCCATCCGACCCGGAACCGGTGGCCCAGCAGCTCGACGTCGTAGCGCACCTCCTCCGTGTCGCGCAGGAAATCACCGTAGGGCATCAACACCGCGGCGGCGAAATAGCTGGCGAGCGCCAGGCGTCCCAGCGCCCGCGACTCATCGGAGGTCAGCTCGGCCGCCTCGGCCAGCCGGCCGATCGGATCCTGATACGACAGCAGTCCCAGCTGGGTCGCGAGCTGGAAGTTGCGCGAGCCGCGGCGGAGAATCTCCGACAGGAGGAGTTCCTTGCGCACCGGGTCGTAGCGTCGCACTGCCCCGCCCATCTGGTCCACCTTATGGATCCGCACTGTCACGCCGTGCCGCTGTTCCAGGTACTGGGCCAGTCCGGTGAATAGTCCGTCCCGGTCCAGCCGTGCGTCCCGCCACAGCTGTTCCGCCGCCTCCTCCAGCTCGGGGAAGTAGTTCATCCGCCGCTGGATGAACTCGGAGACCTGCTCCGAGCTGAGCCGGACCCGGTCCATCGTGGCCAGCTCGCTCGAGTCCATCGCCCGGGCCGCCAGGGTTTCGACCGAACTGCGCGCGGCGTTATAGGCGTGGTGCAGCCGCAGAATGGCGCGGGCGATCTCGGGGCGCTCCACCACCACCGCCTCGATGTCACGCCGGTCCACCGGCGCCTCCTCGAAGAGCGGCTCCCCGAACACTTCCTCGAGATCGGTCACCAACCGGGCGTCGTCCTCCGGTCCGAACTCCTGCAGATCGATCGTGAAGGTTCGCGCCAGCCGGATCAGCAGATCGGGCGTCAGCCGGCGCCGCCCGTTCTCCAGCAGGTTCAGATAGGCCGGCGAAATCCCCAGGCGCGCGGCCAGGGCCGCCTGAGTCAGGCCTTGAGCGAGGCGGAGCCGGCGAATCTTGGCACCGTAGTGGATCGGCGCAGGCATGGGGAGTCCTCGCCACAGTATTTACACACAATACAACATTACAACTGATTTGACGCAAGAGTCATTGATGTAACATATTGCTGTATAATATGTTACTTGACTGAACCTCACAACGCATTACTGTATTTCCAGCATGACAACTGCATCGTGACGTGACGTGAACGGACCAGCACCCGGAGCTTGACGTGACCCTGTTGGAGCAGTCCCAGCCCTCCCTGCAAACTGACGCCGCCCGGGTGGAGGGCCCGTCGGTGCCCCGCGCCGATGAA
>DASWKS010000071.1:0-5827 GCA_036396495.1 Gemmatimonadales bacterium | reverse complement strand
CCTGGCGCAGCTCCAACCCCGCGATCGCGTCGGTGGACCGATTCGGCAACGTCCGGGCCCACGGGACCGGCAAGGTGACCATTACGGCCGAGGCCGAGGGGATGAAGGCCGAGACCAGCCACACCATCGCGGCGAACCCGGTGCGTACGGTCGAGCTGGGCATCCGCGACACCTCGATCCGCACCGGCGATGTGATCCCGCTCTCGGCCACGGCACGGGGCGCCAACGGGCGTCCAGTGACCGACGTCCCGATCGTCTGGAGCTACACCTACGCTCCCGATGACTCCATCATCCCGGCCGGCCTTCCGGGCGGCGCCGGCATCATCCAGTACGGGCGATTCACCGGCAACTACCCGGGCCGCTATACCCTCATGGCTCGCTCCGGAACCGCCAACGCCGAGACCACCATCGAAGTACGGCCGCGCGAGGCTCGTCGCCGAATCTCCATCACGGGCCGGGGATCCATCAATCACGCCCACACCTCGGATCTGTGGCCCTGGACCGCGAAGAACGGCCGCGACTACGCCCTGGTAGGGACCTGGGGCGGCGACGGCTGGGCCTATGTCTACGACATCACCGATCTCAACAACCCGGTGAAAACCGACTCGGTCCAGGTGGATGCCCGCACCATCAACGACGTCACGGTCTCGCCCGACGGGCGCTATGGTGCGCTCTCGCGCGAGGGAGCGTCGAACCGGGTGAACGGTGTCGTGATCCTCGACCTGGCCGACCCGGCCCATCCCAAGGTCGCCTCGACCTTCAGCCAGGAGCTGACCGGCGGGGTGCATAACATGTTCGCTACCAACGATCACCTCTTTGCCGTCTCGGGCGGCGCCAAGTACGTGATCATCGACGTGAAGGACCTGGCCAGCCCCAAATACGTAAGCGAGTACCGCCATCCCAACGCCCGGCTGCACGACCTGTGGGTGCGGGACGGCATCGCCTATTCGGCCCAGGGCGGCGCGGGCACGGTGGTGGTGGACGTGGGCAACGGGAAGTACGGCGGAACGATCGAGAACCCCAAGCTCATCACCGTGTATGCGGTGAACAGCGGGCATGAGATCTTTCCCTACGTGCAGCAGGCCACCGGCAAGACCTATCTCTTCATCGGTGACGAGGAGATGAACCGCTCGGGCCGGGTCTGGGAAGGCACCAACTACTGGGGCGAGATGACCACACCCGGCGGAGTGGCGCAGACCTCAGGCGGCTACACCCACATCGTGGATTTCACCGACCCGATGCACCCCAAGGGTGTGGGCCGGTATCACCTGGAAGACTTCGGCTCGCACGACATCATCGTCGAGGACGACGTGATGTATCAGGCCTATTACGAAGGCGGGGTCCGGGTGGTGGACGTGTCGGGCGAATTGATGGGGAACCTGGCGGATCAGGGCCGGGAGATCGCGGTCTTCAAGCCGTACGACCCGAAAGGTTTCACGCCTAACGCGTCGTTCGTGATGAATGCGATGCCCTGGAAGGGGCACGTGCTGTTCACCGACTTCAACTCGGGACTCTGGGCCGCTCGGCTCCAGCCGAAGCCGCTGACGCCGTAGGCCTGGGTGGGACCCACCCGGATCTCCCGGAACTGCTTGAGTTCACGGAGCGGCGGGCGGAGGAGATCGCGATAGCGTCGGGGTTGGCTCAATAAACTCGGTGGCGTCGACTATCTCTTCTTGACCCGAACGAGATGGTCGCGGAGCCAGGCGCTCAGCTCGCGCTCGGTTACGTGCCCCGCCGCCAGACCGAGCATCACGGTTACGACCTCGGCGTCGGAAGCCTCCAGCTCGTAGCCGTTCAGGCCGGCGAAAATGGCCATGGCAAGGAAGCCGGCTCGCTTGTTCCCATCGCGATAGGGGTGGCTGGTGGTGATCGCAAAGCCGTAGGCCGCGACCAGAGCGGCGAACTCCGTGTCGGGCTGGTAGCTCCACTTCTGGCGGGCGCGCACCAAGGCCGCCTCGAGGCCGTTCTCGTCGCGAATTCCCGGGAGACCGCCATGCTCACGCAGCTGGTCGAGGTGGGCGGCGTCCAGCACGAGGCGCGGGACCCACCGCGGCTCTCTCGCCATGGCCTACTTGGCCAACTCCCGCAGGGCATTGCGGTACTTCTTGGCCACCCTCGCGGCCGCGGCGAGACCGGCCTCCACCGCGGGATCGAAGGGGGTGAGGAGAATGCCATGCTCGGTCTCCACCGCCAACACCCGATCCCCAACGGCGAGGTGGAGCCGATCGGCCATGTCTTTGGGCAGGGTGGCCCCGACCGAGCCTCCCACCTGACGTAACTTCAGTTCACGGACCATCGGTCCCTCCGAGTCGGGTTCCTGAAGAGTAGCATATCAGTACTACTCATGCAAGAGCCGGCTTCACTGACACTTCCGTCGCCGCATCTCCGTAAGGAGCTCTTGCGACTGCGAGGTGTTATGATCTTCAGGCTCCGCGTGCTCGGGACGTTCATCCTCGCGGCGGTCTCTCCGCTCACGGCGCAGGACGTTCCTCAATCGCCATTCCCATCCGATGCCCGGTACTTCGATTTCTGGGAGGGCACCTGGTACCGCGCAGTCAACGGGCAGCCCGACACCGGCGGCACCCGTTTCATTGTCCGCCGGGGAGTTCACCCCGCGTCCTGGGAAGAGGAGTGGCGCCTGCGCCTCGACTCCACCACCGTGATCGCCCATGCACTGCGGAGCTGGGACGCGACGAAGGGCCGCTGGGGCTATGTGTGGGTCAGCTCGCAAGGGCATTTTCAGGTCTGGGAGGGCCGGAGGGTCGACGGCGACTGGTACATTTACCGGCCCTTCGAGTTCCCCGCCGATCGGTACCTGTCGCGCCAGGCCTGGCTGCCGGTCGGGCCGGGCCGGGTCCGGCGCATCAGCCAGAAGTCCTACGATGGGGGCCAGACGTGGGAGTTGCGATTCGCCGAGGAATACGTCCGGGTCCGTTAGAGACGAGACGGTGCTCCCTCCACCACGCACGCGTCCTGAACCTTGCGACGCGCTGGCCACGAGTCTGATTCGTCAGCTCACGCCACGTTGCTCTTGATTTGGCGGATCGGCCGGTGGGCGTTGTTGCCCAGCCTCATTCTGCCAGGGCAGCCTGACCGATCGCCTGCGGATGAGGGCTGAGCTGTCCGGTCAGGGCAAGACCCAGGCTGCCTGCCGGCAGAAGAGACATCCGCTCAAGCAGGCCCAGGAAGTCCCGGAGTTCCAGCCTTCCCGGATCCGTCCGTTACGGTGACGGACCCAGGCACAGCCGTCGAAGCTGACGGCTGGACCGGACCTGCCCATTACCTCCACCCGACCCGGGCGCCAGGAGTTCATCGATCGCGGAAGGGTCGTTCTCATTCCAGACGCGGCGGAACCACTGCGAGAGCATCGACTATCACTCGAGGATGGATCTCGTCCAGAACCGGGCCACCTGTCGCCGAGGCCGCTGACCTCCTCGCGGCCGGCAGGAGGCCGGCGGCCCTCGTAGCTTACTCTCATGGGCATGAACCTTGGGCTCCCGGCCGACTCTCTACTGCTGTGGGGAGCAGCCGGCACCATCTTCTCTCTGGCCTACATCAGGTTCGTCTGGGCCCGGGCGCCTCTGCCCATCGTTACCAGGGGGGGCACGGTCCTCGCCGGCGCGCTCCTGTTCGCCAGTTTGCTGGCCCTTCTCGCCTCGCTCAACTTGTGGCGGACGGGGCAGCGCACTTCCATGCTTGGGCTGGCGCTGCTCTGGTCCGCCGGCCTTCCCGTCGGTATCGGTGGATGCTGGTTGGCCCTCAGGTTTGCAGCCGGCACCAGCGATCGCTCTTTGACCGCGGCCCGGGCCGGGCTGGCGCTGCTCGGATTCTGGCTGGGAGCGTTTGGCGGGTACCTGATGGTAGCCGCCGCCGCGCTGGCCGTTGTATTCCTTTTCGGGAGCCGGTAGCGATTATCGGCAGATTACTCCGATGACCAAGCGATTACCCAACCTCGGCAGCTGTCAGGTGGAATTCGAGCGCCCTTCCGGCCCCCGGCTGCAGGCCGCATGAGGTCAATGATCCGGGGGCCATCGCAAGTGACGGCTCCAGCGCGATACCGTCAACTCGACAACGCCGAGATTCTCGCGACCCTGACCCGCTTGCGCGACCGGGTCGCCGAGCGCTTCCCTGATTCCGGCCTGGCCCGGGTTGCCGGTGAACTGCTGTCGCTCAGCACTGAGACGGCCGCCCTGGTTCAATACGTCCAGCGGCCCCACTGGCCTATCCGGCTGGGCGCTGGGTTGGCCATCCTCGCCATGGCCCTGGTCCTGGTTGTGATGGTGAGTTCTCTGCGGCTGTCGGCCGGGATCGATGGATTCGCCGAGCTGATCCAGGCCACGGATGCAGCGATCAGCAGCCTGGTGTTCCTGGGCATCACGGTCTTCTTCCTTTTGACCCTGGAAAACCGGCTCAAACGGAGGAGAGCGCTGGTTACGCTGCATCAACTGCGCAGCGTCGCGCATGTCGTTGATATGCATCAGTTGACGAAGGACCCCGAGCGCATCACGTCGCCTCACCTGAACACAGCGTCGTCGCCCGAGCGCTCGCTGACCACCGCCGAGCTGGGGCGTTATCTGGACTATTGCAGCGAGCTCCTCTCCGTCATCAGCAAGCTCGCCGCGCTCCATGTCCAGCACTTCAACGACCCCGTCACCCTCGCCGCCGTCAACGACGTCGAAACCCTGACGACCGGCCTGTCCAACAAGATCTGGCAGAAGATCACGCTGCTGGACCGCACCCGCCGTGAGCCGGAGCCCCCCAGCGCCTGACGCCCCGGGCCCCGGGGTGACCGCGCGGACCATCGGCCGGGCGTTGCGCCGGGCCCCGCCTCCCTCGGTCCCGGCGATGCGGGTGCTGCGACGGGCCTGGTCCCGGGAACTCCGCCCGCTGCCCCCGCGCGAGGTCATCAGGCTCGCCATCCAATTGCTCGATCACCCGGGCCCGTGGTCACGCCTGGTCGGATACGAGCTGATCGCTCATCATCCCGGAGGAATCCAAGCGCTCACGCCCGCGGCGCTCCGCCGGCTGAGTACCGGGCTGGCCGACTGGGGGAGCGTGGATGCCTTCGCCTGCTATTTGTCGGGACCGGCCTGGCGTGAGGGCCGGCTCCCGACCCGTCAGGTACACGCCTGGCTCCGCTCGCCCGACCGCTGGCTGCGGCGAACGGCCGTGGTCTCCACCGTGGCGCTGAACGTCCCGGCCCGAGGGGGTCATGGAGATACCGCCCGCACCCTCGCGGTCTGCCGGCAGGTGGTCGACGACCGGGACGACATGGTGGAAAAGGCCCTCTCCTGGGCCCTGCGATCACTGGCGCCGAGGGACCCCCGGGAAGTGGCACGCTTCGTCGCCCGACACAACGACGAGCTGTCAGCGAGGGTCCGCCGCGAGGTAGGGACCAAACTTCGAACCGGCCGCAAGGTCGAGCGCCGCCGGACGGGTGTTGCCACCTGAAGTGGCGCCAGGTCCCGAGTCGGCGATACGATCCGGCGAGGGGGAAGCGATGGAGTTGTGCATTCTGTCACGTGAGTCGGCCGAGTGCCACGAGCCCAGGGGTCTCGAGGTCTGCATCTCGATCAGTGATCCCGCGGCATCCCCCGCGCTGCTCTCGCCGGGTTTCGCCGACGTCCTGCGGCTGGCATTCAATGACATCCAGGTGCTCGAGAATCCGGCGGACGTGCTCTTCGGGGCCGACCACGCCTCGGCCATCGTCGAGTTCGTGGGGCGGTGGAGTCATGCCGACCGGCTGGTGGTGCATTGTAACGCGGGCGTCAGCCGCTCTCCCGGCGTCGCGCTCGGGCTCTGTGACCGATCGGGCTGGCCGGCGGCC
>DASWKS010000070.1:0-2226 GCA_036396495.1 Gemmatimonadales bacterium | reverse complement strand
GTGACCTGCACCTCGATGGTGTGCCAGACCCCGCGGGTGATGGGGGTGGTGGCCTGGAAGCCGTAGGCCTCGCCGGCCAGATCGTTCCACAGGTAGAGCGTGTCGTCGGTGTCGTTGATGGTGGCGGCCAGGATGTTGCGCCAGCCGGAATCAGTATCGATGAACTGCAGGAAGGTCATGTGGTCCGAGGTGAAGAAGGCCGGATCCAGGAAGAGATGAATGCGGGCGAACAAAGTGGTGCGCGAGCCGGGGTCGGTCCACACCTGGCCTTGAGCGGGCGAAGTGGTGTCGGACGAGCCGCGGCCGGAGTAGGAACCGGTGTACTGCTGCAGGGTGGAGGCGGTGATCGAGTCGCCGGGGTTGCCGACCGAGTTGCCGGTCCAGCCGGTGAGATCGCCGGTCTCGAACCCGTCATAGAACACGAAGACATTGTTGCCATTGGCGGGCGGCGCGCCGGCGCCGGAGTTGCCGTAGTAGATGTAGTAGTTGTTGTCGGAGCCGGAGGCGCCGATGGCGGCCTGGGTCTTGAGCCAGAGGGCGGTGCTGGCGTTGTTCCAGGCCGAACCGGGCTCCAGCATCCGATCGAGTTCGACCCAACTGGCCCCGTTCCAGAAGACCACCCGGATGTCGTTGCCGCTGGCCAGCGACTTGCCGCCGGAAACCAGGGCGGCGTGGTTGAAGGTCACCCGGACCGAGTAGTCAATGGGCACCGCGGCGGACCCGGCTGTGACGGTGACCTGCTGCCGGAACTGATAATTGCAGTCCCACCAGCCGGGGCCGGATGGGGTGGCGGTCGGGGTCGGCGTCGAAGTATTGGTCGCCGTGGGGGTCGGGGTATTCGTCGGTGTAGGCGTCGGGGTCAGCGTGTTGGTTGCGGTGGGTGTGGGTGTGTCGGTTGGAGTGGCGGTAGGCGTGGGCGTGACGCAGCTCCACGGCTGTTCGGCGCCAACCGTATGGAAGGTCCCCGGCGAAGACTGGTTGTTGAACTGGGTGCCGATCCAGGCGGTGGACCGAGCGTTGTCGGAGACCCGGACCTCGTCCAGGTCGCCCTGCCACGGGAAGCTCCAGGCCTTCTCGATGGCGTGGTCGCCGTGCCCGAGCCAGAGTTCCTTCCCGGCGCGATCGATGTTGCCGGACTTCGCTCGGGTCGTGGGATCTTGCGCCCCATCGAGGTACACGCGCATTGTCGAACCGTCATAGGTGGCGACAACGTGATGCCAGGCACCGGCGGCGAGCGTGCCGGAGGTATCGAGGTCGCCAGCAGAACTGGTGAGCTCAAACGAGACGAAGGGTGGCGCGCCTTGCATGACCAGCCGGTACCCGTCGGCGAAGCCGTTCTTGCTCAGGATTCCGTCGTTGCCGGAGGGATTGGCAGGAAATTGGACCCAGGCTTCCAAAGTGACGCTGTTGCCGGTCAGGTCGAGCTCGACGTCGGCCTGCAGCTCCTCGTCCAGGACCTGATAGAAGCCGGCCGGGCTGTTCTGATTGCTGTATTCGGCCGAGATCCACTCGGCCGAGCGGGCCGCGGCGGCGATCCGGACCTCGTCGATTCCGCCATCGAATTCCTGCAGGATGATGTCGGGGCTGTTCCCGATGTGCAGATCGCCGGTGCCAGTCTGAGAGCTGCCGGTGTACGCGGTCGTGTTGCGCTGAGATCCGTCCACATAGATTCGGAGCAACGTTCCGGAGACATCCGCTACACCCACTACGTAGTGCCAGGCACCATCGTTCACCAGACCCAGGGAGGTCGGGACGTTTTGAGTGTCGTCTACGTAGAACGCCAGGTTCGAGGCGTCTAGTTTGCCTAGCCAGTAGTTGCGCTGTCCGCTCGGGCCCCACTTAGCGGCGACCACTCCGGAGTCGGACTGGGTGTCGGTGGTCTTAACCCAGGCCGAGACAGTGATGTTAGTCGAGAGCTGCAGGGCCGCGCTGCTGGGATTGTCCACGTGCCGCTCGTTGCTATCGTCAAAGGCCAGGCTGCCGTCCACCCGCCCCTCGACCTGGTTCGTGGTGGTCAGGGAGTTCGCGGTCCCGTTGAAGCTGTTGGTAGAGCTGTCGAGGAACTGCGGGGCCCCGGAAGAGGGATCTTCGGCCAGGTGCCAGACCCCGCGGAACGCTCCGGCCCCATCCCAGGTACCGGCCACGTTCTGCTGATCGGCTGCCGCAGCGTTGCCGTAATACATGTAGAGGGTCGTGTCCTCGTTGGGGGAGAGAGTCACTTCCACC
>DASWKS010000069.1:0-2252 GCA_036396495.1 Gemmatimonadales bacterium | reverse complement strand
ACGCGAAGATCGGCCCTCCGCGGAAGCGAGCGGAGCTGGTAGACCACCTCGAGCGGCCGCTCGGGATCGCGGTACTCGACCGCGGTCACGTCGGTGAGGTAGTCGTACTGCTGGCCGGGCGTGTCCTTGAGCCAGGCCAGGACGTCATGGCTCCGCGCCTTGCTCGCGTAGACGATGGTGTCGCCGCAGGAGACGAAGTGGCGCTCGATGGCCGGGCCGAACTCGGCGCGGAGGGCGGGGACGGAGGGGGACGTCGAGCTCATGCCTGCCCCGCTTCATCCCGAGTGAGCAACGCGACCGAGGGACCTTGCCGGCCCGGTGCCGGCACACGGCGCAACGGGTCCCTCCCTGCGGTCGGGATGAGGCCCCACGTGGTCCGATGCATCATGCCGAGCGAGTCTGATGAACCGAGTTGCCGAAGGGCTCCGAGAGCTCGTCCACCCGCTCGGGCGGCAGGAAAAGCCCGGAGGGGCCGACCAGCTTCTCGTCGCGGAGGGATTTGTCCGTGAAGCTTTCTCCCTTGATCTTCTTCTGCAGGAGCAGGATGCCGTACATGAGGCCCTCGGGCCGCGGCGGACAGCCGGGAACGTAGACATCCACCGGGATGATGGTGTCGATGCCCTGCACCATCGAATAGTTGTCGAAGATCCCGCCGGACGACGCGCAAGCGCCCATGGAGATGGACCACTTGGGCTGCGGCATCTGGTCCCAGATCCGGCGGATGACCGGGGCGAGCTTGAACGGGAGCCGTCCGGCGCAGATGAGCACGTCGGCCTGGCGGGGCGAAAAGGACTGCCGCTCCATCCCGAAGCGCGCGATGTCGAACCGGCTGGCCGCCGTCGCCATGTACTCGATGGCGCAGCACGCGGTGCCGAACGGCATCGGCCACAGCGAGTTGGCACGGGCCCAGTTGGTGAGGGCGTCGAGCCGGGTGGTCACCCAGTTGGGCGACACCGCCGCGACGCTGGTGATCTCGTCCCCGCGATTCTGCCCGGCGGGGTTGGTCAATCCCATTGCAACGCTCCACGCTTCCAGATGTAGACGTACCCCACCGCCAGGATGACGATGAAGACGAACATCTCGATGATGAGCAGGCCGGCGATCTCACTCATCTGCCGGAACGCAACGGCCCACGGGATCATGAACACGGTTTCGATGTCGAAGATGATGAAGAGCATTGCGACCAGATAGAACTTCACCGAAAACCGCTCGCGCGCGTCCCCCAGGACCGGCATGCCCGACTCGTACGGCGCGATCTTCGTCGGGGTCCGGCGGTAGCTGGACAGGACGTGCGAGAGGGCCAGCATCAGGATCGCGTTGGCGACCACGAAGGCGACCAGCAGAAGGACCGGAATATACGGCTGCAGCATGGGTGTCCGGTTGAGTGGTGTCCGGGGCCTATCGCGCAGAAGGTAAGGCCGTTACGAGGGGGACTCAACCCCGCGGGGCAGCGGGCAGCGGGCCGGCGGGGCGGTCCTAACGCGACCTGCTGACAGCGGTTCCGGCCGATGCCGGGCATCGCCCTCTCCCCCCGCTGCCCCGCACCTTCACCGTCACTATATTGCCGCCTCCTCGGCGGGTACCGCCCCGCCGCCCCGCTGCCCCGCTGCCCCGCTGGAGTCTCCATGTCCATCAAGTCCGACCGCTGGATCCGCCGCATGGCCCAGGAACACAACATGATCGAGCCGTTCACCGAGCGGCAGGTGCGGCAGACCGATGCCCAGGGGCGGCGGGTCATCTCCTACGGGGTCTCGAGCTACGGGTACGACATGCGGGTGGCGCCGGAATTCAAGATCTTCACCAACGTTTTGAGCGCCATCGTGGACCCGAAAGAATTCGACGCCCGGAGCTTCGAGGAGTTCGAGGGTCCGGTCTGTATCGTGCCTCCCAACAGCTTCGCGCTGGCCCGGTCGGTGGAGTACTTCCGGATCCCCCGGAACGTGCTCACCATCTGCGTCGGCAAGAGTACCTACGCGCGCTGCGGCATCATCACCAACGTCACGCCCTTCGAGCCCGAGTGGGAAGGTCACGTGACGCTCGAGATCAGCAACACCACGCCGCTGCCGGCCAAGATCTACGCGAACGAGGGCATCTGCCAGGTCCTCTTCTTCGAGGCCGATGAGGACGATATCTGCGAGGTCAGTTACGCCGACAAGGAAGGCAAGTACCAGGGACAGAAAGGCGTGACGCTGCCGCGGCTGTAGCGGCTACTCGCCCGGCGTCGCCCGGGCCCAGTCCCATCCCTCGAGCCC
>DASWKS010000068.1:0-4771 GCA_036396495.1 Gemmatimonadales bacterium | reverse complement strand
TCGATCTGGTACCTGCTGGGCGCGCTCACCGTGGGCGCGGTGGTGCTGAACGAGAAGATCAGCCGCACCGCGTTCGTCCTCTACATCCTCTTCATCTCCATGGCATCGGCCCACCACTTGCTGGTGGACCCCGGCCTCGGGCCAGCGTGGAAGGTGGTGAACACCAGCTACTTCATGTACATGGCGGTGCTCGCCAGCATGGTCCACGGGTTCACCGTCCCGGCGGGGATGGAGCTGGGGCAGCGGCTCCGGGGATTCACCGCGGGCTTGTTCGGCTGGTTGCGGAAGGCGCCCTGGGGGGACCCGGGCTTCAGCGCCCTGGTCTTCTCGGTCATCCTCTTCGGCTTCATCGGCGGGATCACCGGGGTGACCATCGGGACCGAGCAGATCAACATCATCGCCCACAACACCCTGCGGGTCCCGGGGCACTTTCATGCCACCGTGGTCGCCGGCACCGCCCTGGCTTTCTTCGGCGCCACTTACTATCTCATCCCGCTCGTGTTTCGGCGGAAGGTGGCGTTCTGGTCGCTGGCGCGGATCCAGCCCTATCTGTTCGCCGGCGGCATATTCGTGTTCGTGATGGCGATGACGTTCGCGGGGACGTTCGGGGTGCCGAGGCGCCACTGGGACATCAGCTTCAGCCAGGCACCGTTCGGCGTGCAGTTCGATCCGGCGGTCGACGTGTTGCTGGCCGTGATGGCGCTGGGCGGGCTCACCGCCGCGGCAGCGCTCTTCATCTTCGTCGCGGTCGCCGTGAAGTCGGTGTTCTTCGGCGAGCCGATCGGCGAGCTGGTGCCAGGCGTTCCGGTGGCGGGGCTGCCTCCGGGCATCACCAACCCGCCGCGAACCCCCGCCGACATCGATCGGTTGAACCAGGAGCTCCATGCCCCGGGTCGGGGCTGGCGCCTGAGCCCGGCGCCGGGCACGCTGGTCCTGGTGGGGGTCTTCTTGATTGCGTTCGTGCTGTACTACTTCGTGAACTGGAAGATCCTGTCGGTGCTATGGAAGATCGGCTGAGCGCAGGACTCGGCACCCCGCACCTGGCTCGGGAAGGCGACGGACCGCACCGAGCCGCCGGCACCGAACGCGGCCTCCTTCCCCTCCTGGCACTCCTCACCATCCTGGTGGTCACGGCGGGCTGGTGGGCCTTGGCCCTCTGGCCGTTGCCGAGCACGGCACCCGAATGGCTGCTCCGCACTCGTGAGATCTGCTTCGGCAGTGCGCCGGACGGACTCCCGTTGCCCGGCGGCTGGATCCTGCTCGTGGGTGAACCGATCGGGATGCTTCTGGTCCTTTTCACCGTCTGGGGTGGCGCCGTCCACCAGGGACTCCGACGGTTGCTGGCCACATGGGCCGGGCGGCTCGCGGTCGGGACCATTGGCCTGGCGGTGCTGCTCGGCATGGGAGCCGCTGGCGCGCGGGTGGCCGGCGCTCAAGGGGTGCGCTTCGTCGCCGGCGACGCAGGTGAAGGGAGGCTGGTACGGTTGAACGATCGCGCCCCCGCACTGCGGCTGGTGGATCAGCGCGGCGATACGGTGTCGCTGCAGCAGTTTCGGGGCCGGCCGGTGTTGGTCACGTTCGCGTTCGCGCACTGCGAGACGGTGTGTCCGCTGCTGGTTCGGGCGGCGCTGGAGACCCGTCGCCGATTCGACGCCGAGCGACTGGTGGCGCTGGTGGTGACACTGGACCCCTGGCGCGATACGCCGGCCCGGCTGCCAGCCCTGGCGGCGCAGTGGGAGTTGGGAACGGACGAGTATGTCCTGAGCGGCAGCGTCGACGCGGTCGAGAATACCCTCAATGCCTGGAAGGTGCCCCGGGTACGCAACCAGGCGACCGGGGACCTGATCCATCCCTCGGTGACGTACGTGGTGGAGCCGGGCGGGCGGCTGGTGTATCTAACCGATGGGAGCGGGCGCGGGCTGGAGAAGGCGCTGGGGGGTGAGCGGTGAGGAGGAGGTGGAGCGTCGCGAGGCCCGGCTAGAACCACCGCCTCAGCCAGTGAAGCTCGAAGAGCAGCTTGCCCCAGTGCCACCGGCGACTCGGGCCGCGGAGGTTCACCTGAGGAACGGGCTCGGCGTAGAAGTTCCCCGCCCCGAAACCCGCCCTCCCGTCGCCGGTCTCGAGGAAGCACTCACCGTAGCCGTTGAAGGCTTGCCGGTCACCCCGGCCGGACCATTCCGCGGCCAGGTTTGCCGCGACCACTTCGGCCTGCCGGTGGGCGAAAACCCCGGCCTTGGGGAGGGGCTTCCCCATTGCCAGCGGCACCGAGGTCACGTCGCCGATCGCGAAGACACCAGGGAATCGTGTCGCGAGGTCGGACCGGTTCACGCTCACCCAACCCCCTTCGGGAGCGAGACCGGCCTGACGGACGACCGCCGGCACGCGGTGGGGAGGCACATAGACCAGCAGGTCGAACCCGGCTTCCACACCGTTGGTGAACCCGAGGCGACGAGCTCCCGGATCAACCACGCTGACCTGGTGCTCGGGGTAGTACCCGATACCCTTGGACTCCACGAGTTGACGCACCGCAAGGGAGACCTGTGGACCGGCCACGCCCATCGGGCCGGGCTCGGCGGCATAGAGATCGAGCTGCACCCGGTCCCGAATGCCGCGGTGGCGGAGGGCAGCCTCGATCAACATCGCTGCCTCGTACGGTGCCGCAGGGCACTTGTACGCCGGGGCGGCCGTGAGCACGACGATTCGGCCTTCCGTGAGGCGCGGCAGCGCGTCCCGGAGGGCCATCGCGCCCGTGAGCGTGTAGAGATCATGCCCGGCGTCGGCCAGTCCCGGAACCACCTCAGGCGCGAGGTCAGCACCAAGGGAGATGATCGCCGCGTCACCGGCGAAGTCCCGGCTCCCGGCTCGTACTCTTCGGTTTTCGGGGTCGAGCGACTCAACCTCCGCCTGAACCACCTCGATGCCCTTGCGCCGGAGCCGCGCCAGCGGCCGCTGGATCCGCTCGGGCCGCCGTGCCCCCAGGGCGAGCCAGAGCAGCGACGGTTGGAACAGATGCTGGCCTTCCCGGTCGATCAGGACCACACGGTGGGAGTCGGGGAGCCACCGGCGCAGGCGATTCGCGGCCACGAGGCCACCGGTGCCTCCTCCGAGCACGATCACCGTCTTGGGCTGTGCCATGACTCCTCCCGCTCAGAACACGAGCACTTTGTCGGCCCAGTCGGTCCAGTCGGCCAGATCCCCGATCGTCCGGCGGTGAACCCCTTCGACCAGCTCCGGCTCGCTGAGCCCGCGGGCATCCAGACAGGTGCCGCATACCCCGACCTCACCCCGGTGCTGGATCACCACGCGAAGCATCCGGCTCAGGTTGTAGAACCCCTGTGGCACCGATTGGCCCGCCTTAGCGCATCCGGCGGCGTCACCCATGAGGAAGACCCTGACCTGACAGTCTTCTCTCTTTGCCAGTGCGCCGGCCCACCGAAGGGCGTTGTAGCAGCGCTCCGTGCCGTAGGGTGGATCATTGAGCACCAGAAGGGTCTTCACGGAGTCCTCCACTCCCCGGTGCAGCTCATTTCGAATGGTAGGCGCGGCGGATGAAGAGGACGTGAAGACCGCAGGAAAGCGGACGCCGGGACGCGGAGTCTTGAAATAAATCCTATATGGTTATATAGTCATCAATCATGAGAGCGACGCTTTTGCGCGCCGGATGCGGTCGCGTCCTGCTGGCGGGGCTGCTGGCCGCCCCGGCGCAGGCCCAACGGCCCGTCACGCTGGCCGAGGCGCTGGCCCGGGCGGACCGCCACGCCTACGGCAACCGCGCCGCCCGGGCCGCGCGCGATCTGCAGGCCGCCGAGCGCGATCGGACCCTGCAGGGCCTGCTCCCCTCGGTCAAGGCGGAGGCCGGGTGGATGCGAACCACCGACCCGATGACTGCGTTCGGGTTTCAGCTCCGCCAGCGCAGCGTGACGCAGGCGTCCTTCAGTCCCGACCGCCTGAATCATCCCGCCGCCATCACCAACTTCGGCACCGGCTTCGTGGCCGAGGTGCCGCTCATCAATCCCGAGGTGTGGCTGGGACGACGGGCGGCCGCGGCGGCAACCCAGGCGGCCGCTGCGTCGGCCCAATGGACCAGGAACCAGGCCCAGGTCGACGTGGTGCAGGCCTATTTCGGTGGGGTGCTGGCACGGGAACAGGTGTCCGCGCTCGAGGCCGGCCTCACGGCGGCGCAAAGCCACGTGCGGCGAGCCCAGTCGTTGCTGGAGCAGGGGATGGTCACCCGCTCGGACCTGCTCCTGGCCGAGGTCCGAACCGGTGAAGTCGAGGCTCAGCTCCTGGCGGCGCGAGGTGGCGCGGCGCTGGCGACCCGACGGCTGGCCCTCGCCTTCGGCACTCCGGACGACACCGCGCTGGTGCTGCCGGCGGCACTTCCCGATCCCGACCTGCTCACCCCACTGCTCATGACGGATAGCGGCGTGACTCGAGCGGACGTGCAGGCGGCCCGGCTCGGGCAGGAGGCCGGCAGACGGGATGTGTCACGGGCCACAGCCCTCTGGCTCCCCCGACTCAACTCCTTCGGCCGACTCGACTGGAACACGGCCGATGCACCGTTCGGCAGCCCAGCCTCGTGGACGGTGGGAGTGATGGCCAGCTGGTCGCTGTTCGGCGGCGGGCACGAGCTGGTGGAACGTCGCGCGGCCCAGGCCCGGGCGGCCGGTGCTGCCGCCATGGCGGAAGCCGCGACGGCGCGGGCCCTGCTCGAGCAGGCGGAACGACGGAACGATCTGGACGTGGCGATGGCTACGCTCCGCATCGCCGC
>DASWKS010000067.1:0-3887 GCA_036396495.1 Gemmatimonadales bacterium | reverse complement strand
GAGCAGGGCGCGGCCGCCGGCGCAGAGCACGTTCTCGGGCTTGAGGTCGCGATGAACCACGCCGGCGCGATGGGCGTAGGCCAGGGCGTCGGCCAGATCCCGGAGCAGCCCGATCGCTTCCGCCCGGTCCAGCCGGCCCTGGCGCTGCAGCCGGGACCGCAGGGTTTCGCCCCCGAGGTAGGGCATGACGTAGTAGAGGAACTCACCGGACTCGCCCGAGTCGATCAGCCCGAGGATGTGAGGGTGGGACAATCGGGCGGCCAGCTCGACTTCGGTGCGAAACCGGTCGGCGCCGAACCAGGTCGCGATCTCCGGCTTGAGCACCTTGATCACGACCAGCCGGTCGGAGGAGCGGTCCAGGGCCAGGATGACGTGGGCCATGCCACCTTCGCCGATCGGCTCAGCCAGGACGTAACGATCGGCGATCGCCTGGGCGAATCCGGGCGGAATCCCGGCCGGGATCGAGGGGATCGGCAGGGGCCGGTCCAGCACCCCGTCCACCTGGTCGTGGGCGGCCAGCATGGCCCAGACCTCGTCGCGCAGGCCCGGATCGGCGGCGGCGGCGGCGCCGAGCCACGCCGCCCGCTCGGTCCGGGGCCGTTCGAGCGCGCCGTCAAACAGTGCCTCGATCCTGGCCCAGCGAGCCTCCGGTCCGCTCATGCCTCTCGGTCGCTCCGGCCGGCGGCCAGCTCCTTGTGAAGCCAGGCCCGCGCCTTGGACCAGTCTCGCTGGATGGTGCGCGTGGTCACGCCCAGGGTCTGGGCCGTTTCCTCCTCGGTCAGTCCGCCGAAGAACCGCAGCTCCACCACCCGGCGCAGCCGCTCGCTGTGCTCGCCTAACCGTTCCAGGGCTTCATCCAGGGCGACCAGCTCGTCCGATTGCACGTCCCAGGCGCCATCGGCCTCGGAGAGGGAGACCGCGACGTCGCCCCCGCCCCGCTTGGCCGCCCGGCGGCGACGGGCGTGATCCACCAGCACCTGCCGCATGGCCCGCGCTGCGATGCCCAGAAAATGGGCCCGGTTCTCGGAAGAGACCGGTCCGCCCGCCAGCTTGAGAAAGGTCTCGTGCACCAGCGCGGTGGGCTGGAGGGTGTGGCCCGGCGCTTCGCGCCGGAGCACCCGGTCCGCGGCCAGTCGAAGCTCCTGGTAGACCAGCGGAAAGAGACGGTCGAGCGCGGTGCGGTCCCCGCCCCGGAGCTGGTCGAGAAGTCGGGTGACTTCTCCCGGGATCGAGGATGTGGGCATTGGGTTCAGGTAGGAGGGATCTGCCGGGCAATATAAGGACCATCGCTGCCGGGGGGAGGGAGGAGTGAATGCAGAGTGCCCAGTGCCCAATGCCCAGGCAGAAGTAGGGCAGATGGCAGAACCTCTGCTATGGGCATTCGGCACTGGGCACTCTGCATTCCTATCGTCCCTCTCATCCCTTCCCTGATCCCTCCCGTCCCAGCCGCCCTCCCCGGAATCGGGGCCGGCCGGTACGTTCCTCATCGTGGAATTCCGCGCCTCCGTCGGTCCCCGCTGGTCCCTGATCGGGCTCTATTTCGCCGGGTGGACCGTGGTCGGCATTGCCTTCGCCGTGCAGAACTATGCGGCGAGCGCAATGAAGGGCTATCCCATCATCTGGCAGGAGGCCACCGCCTGGTCGTTCAATGACTGGGCCGGTTGGGCCCTGGTGGCGCCGCTCGGCGTCTATGGTGCCCGGCGCTGGGCGATGGCCAGCGACACCTGGCGGCGCCACCTGCCGATCCACCTGGGATTGATGCTGGTAGCCGTTGCCGCGCACGCGTTTCTGGTGTACGGCGCGGAGCTGCTGGAGGACATCTTCTACTACCCCGCCATGCCCTTCTGGGAGGGGTATCGCTACTATCTGATCAAGAAGTCGGCGTTCGACGGGATCGTCTACTGGGCCGTCGTCGGCTTCGTGCACGCGCTCTCGTATTATCAGCTGTACCGGGAGCGGGAGCTCCGCGCCTCCCAGCTGGAGACCCGGCTGGCCCGCACCCAGCTGCAGGTGCTCCGGGCTCAGCTGCAGCCCCACTTCCTCTTCAACACCCTGAACAGCATTTCCGCCCTGATGCACCGCGACGTGGAATCGGCGGACCGGATGGTGACCCGACTGGGCGACCTGCTGCGGTTGAGCCTCACCCACACCGAGCGCCAGGAAGTGCCGCTGCGGCAGGAGCTCGACTTCCTGGAGCGCTATCTCGACATCCAGCGAACCCGCTTTCGCGACCGGCTCAGCGCCAAGGTGGACGCGGACCCGGCCGCGCTCGATGCGCTGCTGCCGAGTCTGATCCTGCAGCCGCTGGTGGAGAACGCCATCCGCTACGGGATCGAGCCCCGCGCAGCTCCCGGACGGGTGGAGATCCGGGCCCGACTCGACGACGACCGGCTGGTGATCGAGGTGGAGGATGATGGGCCGGGGCTCCCGCTCGCCGCCCAGAAAGACCCCAACGGCGGCTGCGGGATCGGCCTGGCCAACACCCGGGCCCGGCTGGAACAGCTCTACGGCGACCGGCAGCAGTTCAGTCTCGTGAACGGAGGCGGCCGCGGACTGGTGGTGCGGCTGGCCATCCCCTACCGGGTGGGCCAGCTCCCGACCCCGGTGGCGACCCATGCCTGACCTGCGGGTGCTGATCGTCGACGACGAGCCGCTGGCGCGGGAACGCATTCGCGAGCTGCTGGCCCGCGAGACCGGCATTCAGGTCGTGGCCGAGGCCAGGAATGGCGCCGAGGCGGCGGTGATGGCTGCGGAGCACGAGCCGGACGTGGTGTTCCTCGACGTGCAGATGCCCGAAGTGGACGGTTTCGGGTTCCTGGAGTTGCTGGGCCCCGAGCGGACCCCGGTCACGGTGTTCGTCACCGCGTTCGATCAGTACGCGCTCCGCGCCTTCGAGGTGCACGCCCTGGACTACCTGCTCAAACCGTTCGACCGGGAGCGGTTCCAGCGGGCGCTGCAACGGGCCCGTGATGTGTTAGGCGGGCGGGAAACCCGCGCCATGAGCCACCGGATCGCCGCGATGCTGGCGGAGCTGACCCCGGAGCGGCGCTACGCCGAACGGCTGGTGGTGAAAACCGCCGACAAGACTATTCTGGTGCGGACCGACGAGGTGGACTGGATCGAGGCCGCGGCCAACTACCTCAGGCTCCACCGGGGCCGCGACGTCCATCTCCTGCGCGAGACGATGAGCTCCATCGAGTCCCGGCTCGACCCCTCCCGGTTCGTCCGCATTCACCGTTCCACCATCGTGAACCTGGACCGGGTCGCCCACCTGGAATCCTGGTTTCACGGCGACTACTGCGTCAAGCTGGCCGATGGCACCGCGCTGACGTTGAGCCGGACCTACCGGGACCGGTTCGAGGAGCGGCTCGGGCGGCCCCTATAGAATGCAGAGTGCCCAATGCCCAGTGCCCAATGCAGAGGGGGATGGGAGAGGTTCTCCTAATTCCCATACTTCTGCGATGGGCATTGGGCACTGGGCATTCTGCATTCATTCCCCGCTCATCCCTCCCCCAAGGCATTTGATCCCAAACTACCTGAATGGTCGATGGTCTCACCGTATCGTGGCAATCGTCAGAGACGACGGATCCCTCGATGGTGGGCGGTCTGCTGGTTGCGGTCGCGGTGTTTCAGGGGGTGAACGTTGCCCCGGTGGCGGGGCCGCGCCGGACGACCGCGCTGGCCCGGGCGGTGAGTGTCGCGCCCAAGCTCGATGGGCGGCTCGACGACGCCGTCTGGTCCGAGGCCGTGGTGCTGGGCGACTTCGTGCAACGCGAGCCGGACGAGGGCCGGCCCGCCTCCGAGCCCACCGAGGTCCGGGTGGTGTACACCGGCGCCGCGCTCTTTATCGCGGTGCGCGCCTTCGATTCCCTGCCCGACCAGATCGC
>DASWKS010000066.1:0-9514 GCA_036396495.1 Gemmatimonadales bacterium | reverse complement strand
TCCTGGGAGTGGCGCTCGTCTGGCTCCTGATCGGGGCGCTGGTCCTCCCGGCCTTCCGTTTCAGTCCGACCGCAGTCACGCTGTTCCGCCTTGCCGGATACCTGGTTCTCGCCGCGGTACTGATCCGCTTCGTCATCCTGCCGTTGCTCCGGCGCGTGACCGATGAACAAATCGCTCGCTATATCGAAGAACAGGAACCGGGCATCGAAGCCTTGTTGGTGAGCGCGGTCGAGCAGGCCGAAGGACATCCCGATTCGGTGGCGCTGGCGGAGCAGGTAGTGGTGCAGGCCGTCTCCCACATCCGCGCCGCCGATGATGGACGCCGAATCGAAGCCCGCCGGCTCAGACAGGCCGCAGGAGCAGCCGTCACGCTGGCCGCGGCGGTCCTCGCGGCCCTCGTGATCGGGCCCACCACGCTCAAGCGCGCCGGTCGGGCTTTCCTGCCGTGGCAGGATGCCGCCGCGGCGACTCCCTACGCTGTGCTGGTCACGCCGGGGGACGTCACTGTCCCGAAGGGCGGGGACGTGGAAATCGAGGCCCGGCTTCGCGGCTTCGCCACCGAGCAAGTGGAACTGCTGCTGCGCGAAGGTGGTTCACCGGAATGGCAGCGAGTCCCCATGGTCCCGGGCGACTCCAGCGGGACCTGGGGCTTCCGGATGTTCGATGTGACCGAGCCGGTCGAATACGTGGTGGAGGCCAACGGCGTGCGCTCGCGTCGCTACCTCGTCACCGTGGCCGACCTCCCGGCCGTCCAGAACCTGGCGCTGGAGCTGCGTTACCCGGCTTACACCGGGCTGGCCACCGAGCGGCAGGATCCCGGCGGCGATATCGCGGTCCCCCGCGGCACCAGCGTCAAGTTCATGGTGGCGTCCACTCGCCCAACGCCGGCGGGTCGGGTGATCACCGAATCCGGCGACACCATACCCCTCAAGCCGGGCAATGAAGCATTGCTGGCCGGAGAGCTGCGCGCGGCGCGGGCCGGCTGGTACCGCATCGAGCTGCAGGCGCCCGCCGGCAATTTCGTGGAGGCGTCGCTGCGCTACCGGATCGACGTGCTCGACGACGTCGGGCCGTCGGTAGTGATGACCAAACCGGGTCGTGATGCGCAGGCGACCGCGGTGGAAGAGGTGTTTGCCGAGGCCCGGGCCACCGATGATTACGGAGTACGCAAGCTGGAGCTGGTGTACCGGGTGAATGGTGGGGAAGAGCAGACTGCGTCGCTCTATCAAGGAGGCGGGAAGCGGCTGAGCGAAGTCAGCGCCGGTCACACGTTCTTCCTGGAGGAGCTCCCCCTGTCCCCGGGTGATCTGATCACCTACTTCGCCCGGGCCACCGACAACGGCCCCAACGGCGGACGCACCGCGTCTTCGGACATCTACTTCCTGCGGATCCGTCCCTTCGGCAAGGACTATCGCCAGGCCGAGCAGGCCGGCATGCCCGGACAGCAAGGCGAAACCCCGGAAGGGCTTTCGGCCCGGCAGCGCGAGATCATCGCCGGCACCTTCAAGGTGCAGCGCGACCGGAGCACCTCGAGCGAGCAGCAGTTGCGGGAGGATCTGGCCCTGCTGGCCCTGACCCAGGGCCGGCTGCGGGAGCGAGTCGAAGGCTTGCTGGAGCAGCTGCGGCGGCGCAACGCGGTCAACGTCGATTCCACGTTCGCCATCATCCAGCGCGAGCTCGAGGCTGCGCTGCCGGAAATGCAGGCGGCCGAGAACCAGCTGGGCCAGCGGAAAGCGGATGACGCGCTGCCGCCGGAACAGCGGTCGCTGCAGCATCTGCAGCGGGCCGAAGAGGCCTTCCGCGAAGTGCAGGTCAGCTTCGGCAACCAGGGTGGTGGAGGTGGTGACTCGAAGTCCGAGGCCGAAGACCTGGCCGATCTCTTCGAGCTCGAGACCGACAAACTCCAGAACCAGTACGAAACGCTGGAACGAGGTGAGGAGCGCGAGCGTCAGCGGGAGCTGGACGAAACTCTGGAGCGGCTGCGCCAGCTGGCAGCCCGGCAGCAGCAGGAAACCGAGCGGATGCAACGGCAGGCGGGCGGCCAGTCTGGCGGGCAGGCAGGAAGTCAAGGGGGTCAATCCGGAGCCAGCCAGCGGCAGCTGGCCCAGGAGGCGGAGGAGCTGGCTCGCCAGCTGGAGCGGCTGACTCGTGATCGAGCCAATCCCGAAGCGGCCGAGGCGGCTCGGCGGCTGCAGGAGGCCGCCAACGCGATGCGGCGCGCCGCGACCGGCCAGTCCAACAGTGAGACCGAGTCGCGCTCCGCGGCCGACCGGTTGCGCGAGGCCTCCCGGTCCCTGGAGGAGAGCCGGCGGGCCGGCATGTCGCGGTCAATCCGCGAGGCGTCTCAGCGGGCCCAGCAGCTGGCCGAACGGCAGCGGGACATCGCACAGGATGTCGGCCGCGCCACCCAGGGCGCCGGTCGCCCCGACATGGAAACCCAACGCCGGTTGTCGGAGCGCAAGGACAGCCTGGCCGCCGATGTCGGGCGGCTGGAGCAGGATCTCTCGGCGCTGGGTCGCGAAACCCGCGGGAACCGGCCGGAAGCAGGCCGTCAGCTCGAGGAGTCGGCTCGGGGCCTTCGCGAGGATCGGGTGCAGGACAAGATCCGGTTCTCGAAGGGACTGCTGCGGGGTGGAACGCCGCCTGAGTATGCCCGTACGCTGGAGGAATCCATAGCGGCCAACATCGACAGCGCTGCGGCCAGGATCGACCGGGCCGAGCGGGCGATGGCGTCCAGCGATTCCAGCGGTGCCGGACGGGCCCTGGATCGGGCTCGGGAGCTGGTCCAGGGATTGGAGTCTCTGAACGAACGGCTGCGGCAACAACAGGGCGGGCCGGCGGGCGGGCAACAACAACAGGGCGGACAGGCGGGCGGGCGGTCAGGCGGACAGCAACAGGACGGACAGGCGGGCGGACGGTCTGACGGACAGCCACGAGACGGACAGGCGGGCGGGCGGCAGTCTGCGACCCAGCAAGAAGGCGGTGCGCGTCCGGGGCAGACCGCCGAGCAGAACAACTCTGCATCGGGACGGCCTGCTTTTGTGCCGCCGGGCCAGGCTCGCCAGTTCCAGCGGGAGCTGCGGGAGCGGCGCGAAGCGGCCGAAGCGCTGCGAGGTGAGGTCGAGCGGATGGAGCTCGACCCGGCCGAGCTGGACCGGGTCATTGCCGAGCTCAAGCGGCTCGAGACCGGACGGTTGTTCTCAGATCCCAGCGGCCTCGAACGGCTGGAGCGCGACGTCCTGGACCGGCTCAAGGCGTTTGAATTCGCGTTGCGTCGTCGAGTCGAGGGCGACACCAACCGGCCGCTGGTCGGGCCGGCCGACCAGGTCCCGCCCAAGTTCAAGGAAATGGTCGAGGAGTATTACCGATCATTGGCGAAGACGGGGCGGAGGAATTGATCGGAGAGTGCCGAGTGCCCAGTGCCCATAGCAGAGAGGGTTCTCCCATCTGCCACACTTCTGCCATGGGCACTGGGCATTCGGCACTCTGCATTCACTTTGCCCCCTCATTTCGGATAGCCCCTCCTCCCTCCTTTGACTAGTATGGTTCCGGTTGAACCACCGGAGCCCAATGTGTCTGTGCCCGCTTTTCAGTCCCTCACCGATAACGACCGCTGGCTCGCGGTATTGAGCCGCGACCGGCAACTGAATGCGTCCTTCGTGTATGCGGTGCGATCCACCGGGATCTACTGCCGGGTCGGTTGCCCATCGCGGCGGCCCCGCCGTCCGCAGGTGGAATTCTTTCCGGTGCCGGCCGCCGCGGAGCAGGCCGGTTACCGCGCCTGCCGTCGTTGCCGTCCCCGTGAGGTAGTCGGGCGCGATCCTCAGGTGGCGCTGGTGGAGCGGGCCTGTCGCCTCCTGGAGCAGGCCGGAGGCGAACGAGTCACCCTGGCCGCCCTGGGCCGCGCGCTCCGTGTCAGCGCCCCTCATCTGCAGCGAGTGTTTACCCGGGTCACCGGCGTCTCGCCTCGCTCCTACGCCGACACGCTTCGATCCGGTCGGCTGCGGGCCTCACTCAAGTCAGGGGCGACCGTCAGCCGCGCGCTGTATGACGCGGGCTACGGCTCGCCCAGCCGGGTCTACGAAGATCGCGCCGCATCCATCGGAATGACGCCCGCGACCTACCGCGAAGGCGGAGCCGGTCAACGCATGGCCTGGGCTACTGAACCGACCCCCCTGGGGCGGGTCCTGGTTGCCGCGACCCCGCGGGGACTCTGTTTCGTGAGTCTGGGCGACTCGGACCAGGTGCTGGAACAGGCCCTGGCCGCGGAGTTCCCGCGGGCGCTCCGGGTCCGGGACGACAAGGCACTGCGGGGCCAGGTGCGCGAAGTGGTGGAGCGGATCAGCGGGCGGGTGCCTCACCAGGACCTTCCGCTCGACATCCGGGCCACGGCGTTTCAGCGGGCGGTGTGGCAGGAGCTCAGACAGGTGCCCGCCGGAACGACCGTGACCTACGCGGAGCTGGCTCGCCGGATCGGCCGTCCCAGCGCGGTGCGGGCGGTGGCGAATGCCGTGGCGAGCAACAACCTGGCCGTCGTGGTGCCATGCCACCGGGTGGTGCGGAGCGATGGTGAGCTGGGTGGGTACCGGTGGGGACCGGAACGGAAGCGGCGGCTGTTGCAAGTCGAAGGTGGCTAAAGCACCTCTTCAACCCTCTTCGACCGCCTTCGACCGCCTTCGACTTCTTTCATGGTGAACGCGAGGGCAATTGCGCCCAGCGTGATCCCCATGTCGGCGACGTTGAACGTCCAGAAGCGAACGTTGCCGATACCGAGGTCGATGAAATCGGTTACCCCGCGGGCGTGGCGGATCCGGTCGATCAGGTTGCCCACCGCCCCGGCCGCGATGAAGGCGAGAACGGCGCCCTGAATCCGGTTGGACGCGTCGGTGCGCCGGTAGAGCCATCCCATGGCCCCCAGCAGCACGATCGCGATGACGGTGAACGCGGGCCGCGACCACTCACCCAGCGACATGCCCATCGCGGCGCCCCGGTTGAACGCCAGCGTCAGCCGGACATAGTCTCCCACCACCTGGTGCGGTATCCCTGGCGGCCAGAGATAGGCCAGCGCCAGCTGTTTGGTGATGAGGTCCAGCACTAGCCAGAGGATGAAGATGGGCCAGAAGACCCGGGCCTTGGGAGCAGCTGGGGGCATGGTCGAAAATAGTCGAAGAGGGTCGATGAGGGTCGATGAGGGTTTGAGCCGGTGGCAACGTCACCACCACTCCGCCGTGATCCGAGGGCCAGATCAGCCCGAAGGCTCCCTGGATCCGCTCGTCCGAGGACTCGCCGACGATCTGGACCTTCGCTCCGCGCACCACGCGACCGGTGCCGTTGAGGAAGCCTCCCCTGACCATCACGTAGTCGATCCGGTGGTCGAAGCTGCCGCTCTGCAGGTGAGTGGCGTGGCAGCAGGTGTACCCCGGGTGGCTCGGCCGGAGGGAAGCCCAGACATCCACGAACCCCGCCCCGGTGACGACCTGGTGCATCGCACTTCCAGGGGTGTCGTTGAGATCACCCATCAGCACGATCGGCTCTTCCACCGTCTGGAGCAGGCCCATCAGCTCCTGCATCTGGCCCGCGCGCAACTGGGCGATGCGGGGCTCCTCCCCGGATTCCGGGTGCGTGCTTACGAAAGTCACCGTGCGACCGCTGAACTGGGTCCGGGCTCGGACCCAGCCCCGTTTGAGCGTGCCGAGTCCGGGCAAGGGAATGCAGAGCTGGCCGCAAGAGAATGTGGCGCCGGCCGAGCTGAGGATCGGGAGCCGCGAATCGATGAGGAGCGCGTCGGAGTCCTGCAGGACAATCGCGCCTCCGAACAGGCTGAACCGGAAATTCTGATTGGTGATCACCTGGTACGACAGGCCCCGCGCCGCGAGGGCCTGCATCAGCCCCGCGAGGAAGTCGGTCTGAAATGGTGGCACGCCGAATTCCGGTGGAAGGTTGACGCTCAGGCCGGACACCTCCTGCAGTCCCACCACGTGAGGCCGGAAGCGGGCGATCTCCCCGGCCAGGGCGTTGAGGCGCGTCGGCGGATCGGTGGCGATGAACTCCTGCAACACGGCCTCGAGCGCCGCCTGCGGATCCTCCTCACTGCTGCCCGAGAGTGCCGCGATCACCCGGTCGACGTCGGCCCCGAGGTACATGTTCCGGGTCATTACCACGATGGATGGAGTGGCGGGGTCGTTCATGGATGGTACTCCTCGGTACGGCTATTTTCCGCTCGACCAGTCTTGGGAGATGTTCCCGCCGTGACCGCTCGCATCGTGATGTCGACGCTCCCCCTGCTCGCGCTCGGCCTTGTCGGGCCGCGCCAGGCCCCGCCACCCATCTCGCGGGTGCACTACGAGCTGCGTTTCGACGCCGCAACGGCCCGACAGCGGTCCCTCGATGTTACCATGACGTTCGACGTCGCAGCCGCATTGCCGATCCGCTTGTCGCTCCCCGCCTGGACGCCGGGAGCGTACGAGATCTCGAATTTCGCGCGCAACGTGAGGAGCTTCGAGGCCCGCCAGGAGGCGACGGTCTTGCGCTGGGATAAGGCCGACTTCGACACCTGGCGGGTCCGCCCGGTACGGGCCGGCCCGGTGACGCTTCGCTTCACGTATTTCGCGGATGAACTCGACAACGCCCGCGCCTGGGCTCGAACCGATTTCCTGCTGGTAAACGGGACCAATGTCTTTCTGTATCCCGAGGGGATGAACCGGAACTTCCCGGCCACGGTGACGGTCAAGACCCAAGCCGGGTGGACAGTGATCACCGGCATGCACCGCGGTTCAGCGGGGAGCTATCGCGAGACCAACTATCACGACCTGGTCGACATGCCCTTCTTCATCGGAAGGCTGGAGGTCGACAGCAGCGAGATCGGCGGGAAATGGTATCGACTGGCCTCCTGGCCCGCCGGCGTGTTCCGGGGGGTGGAACGGCAGCAATTCCATCGGGAACTGGCGGGCTCGGTGCCTGCGATGACTCAAGTCTTCGGGGAAACCCCCTGGGACAGCTATACCACCTTGCTCCTCTTCGAGCCCACCTTCAGCGGTGGCAGCGCGTTGGAGCATCAGAACTCGCACGTCGGGATCTACCAACCCGAGTTCATCGGAACTCCGATCCTAGCCTCGATCACCGCCCATGAGATCTTCCACGGCTGGAACGTGAAGCGGCTGCGGCCGGCCGATCTCTGGCCCTATCGCTACGATCAACCGCAGCAGACGGTGTGGCTCTGGGTCAGCGAGGGGATCACCGACTACTACGCCGACCTGGCTCTGGTGCGGGGTGGGGTGGTGGATTCGGCCGGGTTTCTGGCGCTCACCCAGGAGAAGATCGACCAGGTGTACGACGCGCCCGCCGTGTCGCTCGAGGATGCGTCGCTATCGACCTGGATCAGTCCCACCGATGGCACATCCAGCATCTACTACCCCAAGGGCGCGTTGGCGGGCCTGCTGCTGGACCTCATCATCCGGGACGCCAGCGACAACCGCCAATCGCTCGATCACGTGATGCGGGACCTGTACCAGCGGGCCTGGAAAGCCGGACGCGGCTTTACCGCCGAGGATTGGTGGTCGGCGGTCCGGCAAGCGGCGGGCGGCAGGAGCTTCGAGCACTTCGCCGAGCGCTACATCGATGGCCGGGATGAATTCCCTTGGAGCGAGGTCCTGCCGCTGGCGGGCTTTCGGTTGAGCCAGGACTCGGTCCGGGAGCCGCGCATCGGGATCTCCACCAGCGCCGACAGCAGCAGCGGGGCGGTGATCGTGACCCAGGTCGTCCCGGCGGGGATGGGGGCCGAGGCCGGGCTGGAGCCCGGCGACCGGCTCATCTCCGTGGGGGACATTACGGTGGCAGGAGCGGACTTCGGAGTGCAGTTCCGTCGCCGTTACGCCGCCGAGCCCGAGGGAGTCGTTGTTCCCATAGTGGTGGAGCGAGCCGGCCGGCGGCAGTCGTTGCAGGGCCGGCTGCGCCAGGCCGTGCGGGTGGTGCGGCAATTCCAGTTCGATCCGGCGCCCTCGGCGAAAGCGGCAAGGATCAGGAAAAGTCTGCTAGGCGGTTAGGGTGGCTGGGACCATTCGGCTAGTAGCCAAAAAGGAGGGCGGCTCTCAAAGCCGCCCTCCTCGCATCCACCCTAACGCCTGACCACCTGACCGCCTGACCTACTGATTTTTCGACTCTCTCGCCGCCATCGCCAGCAGCTCCCGCTGGTTGCGACCCTTCTTCAGGTAGTCCAGTGCCGTCACCAGCTGGCGATCCTCCGGCAAGGCCCGGCGGACCCAGGCCGAATCACCAAACGCAATCCGGGCAACCCGCTCCTCCAGCCAGCGGGTGATCAGCGGCTCGGCCGCATCGTACTGGGCCCGATCGAGCTTGACCTCGGCCTTCACCAGGCGGTTGTACAGCTCCTCCCGCCAGGCCGGCTCGACTTTGAAATCGGGCTTGACGGTGTTCTTGAGCTCCCGGGCGTAGGCGTACACCGTGTTGTAGATGATGCCCTGCTTGGGTGCCACCGCCGCCTTGAGGAACTCGAGTTCCGGACTGGTGATGGTATCGGGCTTCACCACGACATCTGGCGTCACTCCGCCGCCGCCGAAGACCACCCGCCCACTGGCCGATTTGAACTGCGGCCGAGCCTTGCGGGCCGAATCGGTCTCGGCCGTGTCGGGGACGTACTCGACGAAGCGGCCGTCGGCGTACTGCTTGTGCTCACCCTGAATCGAGCGGCCGCTCGGAGTGTACCACTTGCCGGTGGTCAGCTTGATGGCCCAGCCGCCTTCGAGCGGGAACAGGGTCTGCACCAGTCCCTTGCCGAAGGAGCTCATTCCCACCACCAGAGCCCGGTCCTGGTCCTGTAGCGCGCCGGCCACGATCTCCGAGGCGGAGGCCGAGTATTGGTCGATCAAAACGATGACCGACGACGAGTCGATGACGGAAAGACGGTTGGCCCGGTAGATCTCGGGGGTCTTGCCCCGGTGCCGGACGCTGGCGATCTCCACTCCGGGCTTGAGAAAGAGATTGCTGATCTCGAGCGACTGGTCCAGGCTTCCGCCCGGGTTGCCCCGCAGGTCGATCAGGTAGGACTTGGCGCCCTTGCCCCGGAGCTGTTGCAGTCCCTGCTCCACCTGTTCGGCGGCGTTCTCGTTGAACCGTTGCAATGGCAGGTAGCCCACGCCGTTTTCGAGGATCAGCGTGTATGGCACCGCCGGGACCCGGATCACCGCGCGGGTGAACGTCACCCGGATCGGCTCCGGGATGCCCTCGCGGGCGAAGGCGACGTTGACCTTGGTGCCCGCCTGACCTGTCAGCCTGCCGGAGACGTCCTCCAGCTTCATGCCAGTGACGGCCGTGGTGTCCACCTGCATGATCCGGTCGCCGGCCTGCACTCCGCCCATCTCGCCCGGGGTTCCCGGGAAGACCCGGACCACGGTAATGAGGCCATCCTGCGATTCGATCTGCATCCCCACGCCGCCATAATTGTTCCCCAGCGTGTTGCGCTGGAAGGTTGCGAGTTGCTGGGGCGAGTACAGATCGG
>DASWKS010000065.1:0-4470 GCA_036396495.1 Gemmatimonadales bacterium | reverse complement strand
CGATCGGCCCGCTGGCGCTCATGGACCTGGTGGGATTGGATACCGCGCTCCGGGTCTCGGACATCATGTTCGACGAGTTTCGCGAGCCCCAGTACGCCGCGCCGCCCCTCCTGCGCCGGATGGTGATGGCAGGTCACCTGGGCCGGAAGACCGGGCGGGGATTCTACGATTACTCGGTCAATCCGCCGGTGCCGGCGGTATGAGACGGACGGACGGACCGACGGACCGACCGCCCGACCGCCCGACGGACCGACGGACAGTCATCCTGAGCGCCCCGAAGGATCTCCTCGGCTTCACCGCGATCCTGCTGTTCGTCGGCTGCCAGACCACCAGCACCCGGCCCGGGTTCGGTCCCCTCCCAGGGTCGGCGACGGCCGAAGTGGAGCTGTTTCAAGGTCGCGCGACTCAGATCCTGGCCGAGGCGCTCCGGGCTGACAGCATCCCGGTCGCTCGGGTCGTGGAAATCGACGGAGTCATTGAGAGCGACTGGTTCGCGGTGCCGGGATACCAGGTGGTGCAGTCTCGCGCGCTCGGGCCAGGGACCGTGCGGGTGCGGGCCTGGGTCGATATCGGCAAGCCGGGCTACAGCGTCTACACCATCGAGACCGTGTACCGGGTCTACGCCGATCCCTCCCGGCAGGAGCGGGAACTGGAACAGCCGGTCGCGGAAACCCATCCGGCCCGAGTCAAGGTGGCGAAGCTGCTGGAACGGCTGGTGGAACGATACGGGGAGCCGGTGGTGAAGCCGGACACCGGGGCGAAGGCTCCCGCGGTGGACACTACATTCTCGATTGACGATTGACGATTGACGATTACTCGTGGAGGGGTTCGGGGGCTGCACTAGCAATCGTCAATCGTCAATCGTCAATCGAAAATGGTGTCAGACCAGGTACGCTCTCACCCACTCCTCCAGTCGCGGCAGATCGACCATCGTGTCCTTGCAGGGTCCCGAGGGCAGGCGGAGGGTGAGCCCGAGGACCGGAACCTTGCCCGCCACGTCATGCAGCCCGCTGACCATGTCGCGCTCGCAGGCGACCGCCACCACGGCGCGGGGCCGCCGCTCCCGGATCACCCTGCGCGCCAGCTGGCCTCGGGTGGCGACGAACACCGGCACCGCATAGCGGCGCGCGATGTCCAGCACGCCGTCCAGAGTTTCACGCGAGAGGCAGCGGGGCACCAGCAGCAGCAGCTCGCCGGTGCCGACCTTCCGGTTCCGCCACAGCGCCATGGCATTGTAGACCTTCACCGCGGCGTTTTCGACCCAATCCCGTCGTCCGAAACGACCCGCCACCCGTGAAGTCCATCGCATCAGCCGCAGGAAAGGTCCCCGCTCGGCGAGCCATTCCGGCAGCAGCGCGCGCCGGGTAAGAAACGACCCGGCCAGCAGCAGCCACCAGGCCCACGCCACGATGGCCAGCACCGTCACCGTCCACGTCAGGGTGGTGTAGACCAGCGGGTGGATCGCGATCAGGTGCGGCCGGACCAGCCATACCAGACCCCAGAGCAACGCGAGGGCGGCGCTGGTGGCGAAGGCAGACCAACCGAAGAAAAGCGATATCGGGGCGTCAAAGTTGCCCCCATCGGGCAAGGGAGTCCCATCCCACTCGTCCCACTCATGGCCCAGGCGACGGTCGGTATCGAGCTTGATGAGTTCGGCGCGGGGTACGTCGGACATGGACCCAAATAATACCGTCCCTCTCGGGATTTCGCCGCGTCACGTCACATCGCTACCTTTGGCCCGATGGCAGCCGTTGGGGTCACCGCGCCAGTCCGCGCCGACATTCGCGCCCGCGCCGCCTATGCGGAGGGCGCCGGGATCTACCGCATTCTGCCCTCCGCCGTGGCCTGTCCCTCACGGGTCGAGGAGGTCATTCGGCTGCTCGAATGGGCCCGCGAGTCGGGGATGCCGGTCATCCCGCGCGGAGCCGGCAGCTCGATGAGCGGCGGCAACGTGGGCGAAGGACTGGTCCTCGATCTCAGCGCGGTGGGTGACCGCCGGGTCACGGTCGATGCCGCCAACCGGGTGGCCCATGCCGCGGCCGGGGCCACCGGCGCCGCGGTCAACTCGGCGGCTCGCCGCCATGGTCTTCGCCTGGGTCCCAACCCGTCCAGTCTAGCCTTCGCCACCTCCGGCGGTTTGGTCTCGACCAACGCTTCCGGCGCCCGCTCATTCCAGAGCGGCAGCGTCCGCCGGTGGGTCGCCGGTCTGGATCTGATCACAGCCGACGGTGAGCAGCTGGTGCTCGACCGCGGACGGGTCGCGGATCAGACGGTTGCGGCGGTCCGGCGCTTCGAGCAGCTGGCGGGGCGGCGCATCCGGGTCGCCTCCCGTCTGGTGCGCGAGCGATTCCCAGGGACCCGGAAGAACTCCAGCGGATACGGCTTGGATGCCTGGCTCGCCAGCGGTGATCTGGCCGACCTGGCGATCGGAGCCGAAGGCACCCTGGGTCTCGTCACGGCCGTGCGGTGGAAGCTCGAGCCGGTGCCGGCGGCCCGAGGAGGACTGCGGGTGGCGGTCTTGGACGATGCCGAGCTGATGTATGCTCTGGGAGTGCTGCAGGGGATGGATCCGTCGGCCATCGAACTGCTGGACCGCACCTTTCTCCGGTTCATTGCCGGGTCGCTCTCCGATGCGACCGGCCACCTGGCGCTACGAGCTGGTGCCATTCTCCTGGCGGAGTTCGAGGGTGCTCCCGATTTTGTTCAGGCTCGCCTGCGCGCCGCCCGGGGGCGGCTCGGTCCGCGGGTGTATGAAGCTACCGCGAGTTATGGGGAATCGGCCCTGGAGGCGCTCTGGTCCATTCGGCACGCGGCCAGCCCGATTCTGGCCCGACTGGGGACCCACCGCCGTTCCCTGCAAGTCATCGAGGACGGCTGCGTTCCGGTGGAGAACCTGCCTCGCTACCTGGCCGCCCTGCGGGTGATTCCGGAGCGGCACGGAGTGGAGGCCGTGGTGTTCGGACACGCCGGCGACGGTCATCTGCATGTGAATCTGCTCCCCGACACCACCCAGCCCGGCTGGGAAGCTACCGTGCGCGCCATCTTCGATGAGGTGAGCTCGGTGCAACTGGCATTGGGCGGCACCCCGGCGGGCGAGCACGGGGACGGGCGGCTCCGGGCGGGTTTGGTTGAGCGATTGTACGGGCGGGAAATCGTGGATCTGTTCTGGGACGTGAAGCGGGCCTTCGATCCGGAGGGTCTGCTCAACCCGGGCGTGATTCTCGAGTCGCGAGAGTCTCCGGCGCCGATTTCCAGCCTCAAGGTGGGCCCGGCCGCGGTGGAGCTGCCAGCCGACATTGCCGACGCGCTCCGTCAGATCGAACAGTCCGGAAGCTGGGAAACCGACCGGCTCGCATTGGCTGACCGCCCGTCCGCCCGTCCGCCCGCCCGCCCGTCATGAAACAGTATCTCGCCCTGATGCAGCACATCCTGGATAACGGCCGGGACAAGACCGACCGGACCGGCACCGGCACGCTGAGCATCTTCGGGCATCAGATGCGGTTCGACCTGGCCCAGGGCTTCCCGCTCGTTACTACCAAGAAGCTTCACCTCAAGAGCATCGTCCACGAGCTGCTCTGGTTCCTGCGGGGTGAGACGAATGTGGCCTCGCTCAATGCGGCGGGCGTGCGGATCTGGGACGAGTGGGCCCGCGAAGACGGCGACCTGGGTCCCATCTACGGGTACCAGTGGCGGTCCTGGCCCACCCCCGATGGGCGTCACATCGACCAGATCGCGCAGGTGGTCGATGCCATTCGCCGCACCCCCGACTCGCGCCGGCTCATCGTGAGCGCCTGGAATGTGGCCGACATTCCCCGGATGGCGCTGGCTCCCTGTCACGTGCTGTTTCAGTTCCATGTGGCCGACCGACGGCTCTCCTGCCAGCTCTATCAGCGGAGCGCGGACGTCTTTCTCGGCGTACCGTTCAACATTGCCAGCTATGCCCTCCTCACGCTGATGCTGGCCCAGGTGACCGGGCTCGAGCCGGGAGAGTTCATTCAAACGCTGGGCGACGCCCACCTGTATCGCACCCATCTGGAACAGGCCCGGCTGCAACTCTCGCGCGAACCCCGCCCGTTGCCCCGGATGGAGCTCAACCCCGAGGTGACGGCGCTCGAACAGTTCCAGTTCGAGGATTTTCGGCTGGTGGGATACGAGCCCCATCCCCACATCGCGGCTCCGGTTGCGGTGTAGTCACGAGTCACGAGTCGCGAGAGCCCTGTGGCCGCCAGCCCGCCCGGCCGTCCGTCCGCCCGCCCGATCGTCTCGCTGGTCGTCGCCATGGCCGAAAACCGGGTCATCGGCAAAGGCGGCGGGCTGCCCTGGCACCTGCCCGATGAAATGCGCCACTTCAAGCGTCTGACGGTCGACCACACGGTCATCATGGGCCGGCGCACCTTCGACGAGATCAAACGGCCGCTGGATAACCGCCGCAACGTGGTCATCACGCGGAACCCGGACTTTCGCCCCCAC